>NZ_AQPL01000017.1:0-85408 GCF_000395345.1 Cupriavidus sp. WS
GGAACGGCTTGAGCACCAGCCACTCCACCAGCCAGCCGAACACGACCGCCAGCGCGAAGGCCACGCCGACCGCCGCGAGGAACGGCATGTGCCAGTCCGACACCAGCACGTAGGCCGCGAAGGCGCCGAGCATGTAGAACTCGCTGTGGGCGAAATTGACGATGCGCATCACGCCGAACACCAGCGTGAAGCCCACCGCCATCAGCAGGTACAGCAGGCCGATGATGAGGCCGTTGCTGAGCGCCTGCGCCACCAGGGTGGAGGTATCCATGTCCGTCTCCGTGCCGGCGCGCCTACTGGCACGCCTTCAGGTTGCAGCGGGCGCGCACCACTTCCTGCCCGTCCTTCACCTCGGAGATGAAGTACGGCGCGTCGATCTGGTGGCTGGCGCCGTACACGTCCTGCCCGGTCCAGTTCAGCACGCCGAGGATGCCCCGGTAGTCCCGGATCTGCTCGAGCGCCACGCGCACCTTGTCGGTGTCGGCAACGGTGCCGGCCTTCTGCATGGCCAGGAACAGCATGTGGGTGCCGTCGTAGAAGGCCGGGCTGAAGCCGTTCATGTTCTTCTTGTACTTGGCGGCGTAGCGCTCGCCGTAGGCCTTCACCGCGGTGTTGGCCGGGTCCACCGGCGCGTTGACCATCATTCCCTCGGCCGCCGCCTTGCCGGCGACCGCGACGATCTCCGGCGTGGACGGTCCGCCGCTGCGGATAATCAGGCCCTTGAAGCCGAGCTCGCGCGCCTGCCGCACGATCAGACCGGCGGTGGCCGGCGAGTTGCCGTCGAGCTCGATGGCGTCCACGCCGGCGCCGATGATGCGCGTGAGCAGCGGCACCATGTCCACGCGCTGGCGGTCGAAGAACTCCTTCGACGACAGCGTGGCGCCGGCCGCGCCATAGGCCTTTTCCAGGTCGCGGGCGATCTGCTGGCCGGTCTCGTCGTTGGGAAACAGCGCGCCGATCTTCTTCAGGTTGCGGCTTTTCACCAGCCACGTGATCTGCGGCAGCGAGGTTTCCTCGGTGGTCAGGTTGGGGCGGAAGGTGAACGGCTTGTCGGCGCCGATGGCCTTGGTGGTGAAGCCCAGCGTCATCACGATGACCTTGTTGCGCTCGGTGATCGGCGCCACCGCCAGCGCCGGCGCCGAGCCGACCGGGCCGATGATGTATTTCACCTTGTCGTCCGACACCAGCCGGTTGGTGACGGTCACGGCGTCGCTGGACTGGTACTTGTCGTCGTAGGGGATCACCTGCACCTTGTAGCGCTTGCCGGCCACGTCGAGGCCGCCCTTGGCGTTGACATCGTCCGCGGCCAGCTCGGCGCCGTACAGCAGCGCCTGGCCCCACGCCGCGCCGGCGCCGGACAAGGTCACCACAGCGCCGATCTTCAGCGTCTCCTGCGCGTGCAGCGCGCACGGCGCCAGCAACGCCGCCGACAGCAGCATCGTCATTCTTGCGTTCATTCTTGTCTCCGTCTTGTTTTTTTGAAACCGTCGCGCCGTGCCGGCGCGGGTCGTGGCAAATCAGCCCGGCTGCGCCGCGATCTGCGCCAGCACCGGCAGGATGTAGCGGCGGAACTGCTCCGGGTTCTCGCTCATGGGAAAGTGGCCGACCTCCTTCATCTCGACCACATGCGCGCCGTCGATGCCGCGCGCGGTGCGGCGCGTGTCGTCCGGCGAGCACGAGAAGTCGTATTCGCCGGTCAGCAGGTAGAGCGGCGTGGCGCGCGCGTCGATGTTGCCCAGCTTGCCGCGCAGGTCGGCATCGACGCGATAGAAATAGAGGTCGCCGCGAAACACGCCGGGGCCGCCCTGCATGTACTGCCACAGCGTCTCGTGGCGATAGCGCGCCGGGCTCTGCGGCGCCACCAGCCCCGACACCAGCGCCGCGCACACCTCGCCGCCGTGCACATCGCCGCGATGCAGCCAGGCGGTGTCGTACCAGGGCTGCTGGAAATCGGCCGCCTCCAGCCCGATCAGCGCGCGGAATTCCGCGCCGTGCGCATGCGCCAGCTGCAGCACGATGCGCCCGCCGATCGAGCAGCCCATCACCACGGGTTGTTCCAGCCCGAGCGCCGCGCAGAACGCGCGGATGGTTTCCACGTAGCGCTCCGTGGTCAGCTGGTATTCGCCGTCCTGCGCGCCCTCGAGCGGATAGGACTTGCCGTGCCACGGCATGTCGAAGGCGATCACACGGTACTGGCTGGTCACGGCCTCGTCGCACAGCAGGTGGCGGAACTGGCGCGAATCCGCGCCCGCCGTGTGCAGGCACACCAGCGGAATGCCGCTGCCGCATTCCTCGAAGTAGACGCGACAGTCCTGGCCACCGATCTCCACGTGCAGGTAGCGGCCGACCATCGGCTCGATGAAGGCGGCGCTCATGGCAGCGCTCCCCGGCGCGGCAGCGCGAGCAGGTCCTTGACGTATTGCAGGTGCGCCAGCAGCGGCTGCATGCCTCCCTCGAACTGCATGCTGCCGCGCTTGGTCAGCGCGAACAGGTCGTGCCAGCCCGCCTCGGGCACCGGCTCCCACAGCTTGCGCCACGCCTGCGCGGTGCCCCGGACCGAGAAGCGGGTCGAGCACAGCAGCGGAATGCTGCGGGTGCACTCGACCACCGCGCCGCGCTCGATGCGCAGCAGCACGGGCGCCGCTCCGATATGCACGAGGACGTCCGCCGTGAGCGTCCTGCCGCGCCGCACCAACTCCGCATGCGCGGCGGCGCCGCGCATGGCCTGCTCGAAGCGCAGGCACAATGCGGCTTCGCCGGCTGCCTCGTTCGTATCGCTTGTCTCTGCTGTCTCCACTGTCTCCGGCACCTCGGCTCCTTGGAAGAGTTGTGTCCGATACCCGCGTGGCCGCGATCGCCGCCGCCGCTCACCGCAGGTATCGACCCATCATGGAGCAGAAGATTGATAGGAACAAATTGGAATTTCCTTGCTACTATTAGCCGATGGCAATCAATATAAAATACCGCCCGATCAAGGCATTTCTGCTGGCGGTGGAGACAGGCTCGTTCACGCACGCGGCCGACCGGCTCGGCGTGACGCAACCATCGTTCACGGCGCTGATCCGCGATCTCGAAGACGTGCTGGAGGTCCGGCTGTTCGAGCGCACCACGCGCAAGATCGAGCTGACCACGGCGGGCCGCGAATTCCTCGCGCGCGTGCGCCGTCCGCTGACCGATCTCGAAGAGGCTTACCGCAGCGTGTCGGAACTGGCCGCGGTCAAGCGCGGCTCCATCGTGCTCGGCGCGCTGCCGTCCACCTCGCTGACGCTGATCCCGCCGGCGCTCGCCGCGCTCAGCGCGGCGCGGCCCTCGCTCGGCGTGCGCGTGCTCGAAGCGCACAACGACGAGCTGCTCGAGATGCTGCGCACCAACCAGATCGAGTTCGCGCTGGCCACCATGCTCGAGCCGACCAGCGACCTGACCTTCCAGCCGCTGCTGGCCGACAGCTTCTACGCCGTCTTCCCCGCGCAGCACGCGCTGTCGCGGCGCCCCGCGGTGTACTGGCGCGACCTGGAACAGTACGACCTCATCCTGCTTTCGCAGGGATCGAGCGTGCGCCAGCAGTTCGACCGCGCCGTGTCCGCGTCGGCCGCCGCCTCGACCACGCATTCGCGCTACGACGTCACCCACATGACCACCGCCACCGGCCTGGTGCGGCGCGGCGTGGGCATTACCGTGCTGCCGCGGCTGGCGCTGCCCGAACTCAACATGGACGGCCTGCAGAGCAAGCCGCTGCAGGAAGCCTCGGCCCGCCGCACCATCGGCCTGCTGCACCGGCACGACCGCTCGCTGTCGCCGGCGGCGGAAGCCTTCGCCAGCCAGTTGCGCGCGGTCATCGCCGACGTGGAGAAGACGCTGCCGCCGCTGGAAGCGGTCTCGCGCTGAGAAGCACCACCAGACACCATCGCCGGCAGTACCCCCGGCCACCGCGATCGGCGATAATTTGCTTCTCTCCGGCCTTCCCCACTCCCTCGCTTCATGACCGATTCCACCACGCATGAAACCGCGCCCGTCGCCAAGGTGGCGGGCACGGCCGCGTTCTCCAAGTTCATGCACGTGCTGCAACTGGTGGCCGACGCGGAGGGGCCGGCCAGCATGGCCGCGCTGGTGAAGCAAAGCGGCTATCCCAAGCCCACGGTCTACCGCATCGTGGCGGCGCTGGTGGCCGAAGGCATGCTGCGCGAGGACGGGCGCGATGGCGCGCTGGTGCTCGGCCCGCGGCTGATGCAGCTGGCCAGCCGCAGCTGGTCGCGCTCGGACCTGCGCCTGGCCGCGGTGGAAGCGCTGAAGACGCTGCGCGACGTGACCGGCGAGACGGTGCACCTCGCCGTGCCCAACGGCAACACCATGATCTACATCGAGAAGCTGGAAAGCCTGGCGGCGGTGCGCATGGCCTCGCGCATCGGCGCGGCGGTGGCGCTGCATTCGACCGCGGTCGGCAAGGCCTACCTGTCGATGCTGGCGCCCGGGGAACGGGACGCGATCCTGGCGCAGTTGCCGATGCCGCGCTACCAGCCCAACACCATGACGCAAGCCGATGCGCTGCGCCGGCAACTGGACACCTTCCGCGCGCAGGGCTGGTCGGTGGACGACGAGGAAAACGAGGCCGGCATCTACTGCTTCGGCGCGCCGGTCCTCGACACGCGCGGCCAGCCGGTGGCGGCGGTCAGCGTCAGCACGCTGCGCTTCATGCAGAAGGACGATCCGCGCGCCGCCTACGTCGAGCCGCTGCTGGCGGCCTGCCGCGAGATCGGCAGGCGCATCGCGGAGAGTCCGGCGCTGTCGTCGTCGCGCGATCTGTAGTGCGTCGCGCCTTATGCCACGAGGTAGCCGCCGTCGACCGGCAGGATCACGCCGGTGACGAAGCGCGCGGCCGGCGCGCACAGGAAGGCCACCGCGTCCGCCACGTCGTCGGGCTCGCCCCAGCGCGCCAGCGGCGTGCGCTGCAGGATCGGGCCCGCGCGCGCGGGATCGTCCTGCAAGGCCTGCGTCAGCGGCGTGGCGATCCAGCCCGGCGCCACCGCGTTGACGCGGATGCCGTCGGCCGCGTAGGCCAGCGCCAGCGACTTGGTCAGCTGCGCCACCCCGCCCTTGCTGGCGGCGTAGCCCGGCACCAGCGCGCCGCCGAAGAAGCTCAGCATCGACGCCGTGTTGACGATCACCCCGCGCCGCGCCGCCAGCCGCGAGCGCGCGGCGCCACATACGCGCATGGTGCCGGTCAGGTTGACGTCGAGCACCTGCGCGAACACGTCCACGTCGTGCTCGTCGCCGCGGCGGATGATGCCGGCGCAGTTCACCACGATGTCGAGCGCGTCGAAGCCGGACACCAGCGCGTCCACGGCCCGCGTGTCGGTCACGTCGACCAGCCTGACCGCGACGCCGGCGTCGAGCGAGCCGTCGCCGGCGTCGATGCCGGTGGCGGTGACGTGGGCGCCGAGCCGCGCGAGGCGGTTGGCCACCGCGGCGCCGATGCCCTGGGTGGCGCCCGAGACAAGCGCGCGCTTGCCGCGAAAGAGGTCGGTCTGGAAAGTCATGGTGGCGGGAAAATCCTGCGAAGCGGGAATGGGGAAGAACAGGGAAGAACAGGGAAGAACGGGGAAGGATGAAGACCGCGCGCCCGGCCAGCGCGCGCGGCCGCGCCGTCAGTGGCCGAGGCCGACCTTGGCGATCAGCGACTTGAAGTAGGCGTTGTCCTTCGCCATCGCGTTGCGGAACTCGTCCTGGTCCGCATAGGCGAAGCCCAGGTTCTGCTTGTCCATCGTCTCGCGCAGCGCGGGCTCCGCCGCGGTCCTGGCGGCCGCCGTGCGCAGCACCGCCACCACCTCGGGCGGCGTGCCGCGCGGCACGCCAATGCCGCGCCAGGTACCGATCGACAGGTCGATATTGCGCTCCTTGAGCGTCGGCACCGACTCGAAGCCCTTCACGCGCTGGTCCGCCATCACCGCCAGCGTCTTGAGCTTGCCGGCCGCCACATAGACCGACACCTCGGCCGGGCTGACCGTGACCGCGTCGATGTGCCCGCCCAGCAGCGCCAGCACGGCCGGGTTGCCGCCCTGGAACGGGATGTGGTTGAATTTGGTGCCGGTCTTGTCCTCCAGCGCGGCGGCGGCCAGGTGCCAGATCGAGCCGTTGCCGGCATTGCCCACACGCATGGCGCCCGGATCCTTGCGCGCGGCCGCCAGGAATGCCTCCACCGTGGTGTAAGGCGAATCGCTGCGCACCGTGATGGCCGACGGATCGGCGTTGAGCCGCGCGATCGGCACGAAGTTCTCGTAGGTCAGCTTGGTGAGCCCCAGGTGCGGCACGATGGTCAGGTCCGCCGTGAGCAGCGAGAGCTTGTAGCCGTCCGGGGGCGCGTTGGCCACGTCGGCCCAGCCGATCGCCCCGCTGGCGCCGGGCTTGTTGACCACCACGATGCTCTGCGGCAGGTGCTTGCGCGACGACTCCGCGAACGCGCGCGCCAGCGCGTCGGTGCCGCCGCCGGCCTGGAACGGCACCACCAGTTCCATGCCATGCGTGGGGAATGTGGTGGCCTGCGCCATCGCGGGCGCGCTGGCGACGGCGAGCAGCGCGCCGGCCAGGGCCAGCATGGCGCGCACGCGCATCGGGGCAAAACGGGGCTGCCTTGTCATGTTGTCTCCTCTTGTGGTCTTGTCTTGTCGCGTCTTGCTGTTGGCTGCCGCGACGGCGCATCTGGCGCGGCTTCTCCGGCCGGCTCGCTGGCCGGCTCATATTTCCCGGCGCCATGCGCCGCGCGGCACTCAGCGGATGAACTCAGCGGATGAACTGGTCCACGTATTCCGCGCCCAGGCCCACCGCCGCGAAATGCGCCTTGCACATCTCGATCTTGGTGAACACGTCCTCGTAGCCCATGCCCTTGCCCCACGGATCGGTGTAGTACATGACGCCGTTGACCTGGAAGTAGGTGATCATCTCCTCCACGTCGGGCGGCACGTACAGCGTATGGGTCTCGCCCGGCGGCTCGAAGACGTAGCTGCCCTCGGTGGCCTCCCAGTCATGCTCGAGATACCGCCAGCGACCCTTGAGCACGAAGCCGTGCACGGCCTGCGGATGACGGTGCCGGCTCAGCACGCCGGACTTGCGCACGCGCAGCAGGTTCATCCAGTAGCCCTGGCTGGCGTTCAGGCACAGCGGCCGGAACCACACGTTCTCCGCCTGCGGCACCCACAGCCGCTCGTCGGTGGGAATAGCGTGCGGCACCACGATCTCGGGCAGCGCGTGCGGCGGATTGGGATACTGGTAGGGCGTGAGGGGTTCGGTGTCGGGGGTGTCTAGTGGCATCGGGGGTCCATGAGTCCATATTATGGAATTGAAACTTATAATATGGACTCATTGTAGGAAGACTCGCGGCGCGACGAACCCCGGGGTTTCCCTGAAACGGTGGCGCGGACCGCCCTAGCCCCCGCGGACTGTCCCTGCGCCGCGACGGTATGCGAGACGCTCCGGGCGCCGTCCCGCGCCCGCCGATGCGAATGGCAAGGTCAGACCAGCAGCCAACTGAACTTGTCGGCGATCAACGCCTTGCGGGCCTCGATGAAATCCTCGTACCGCTCCAGTTGCCAGAGCGCCGGATCGGCGGGAATCAGGTGGAGCGCGAGATAGTCCGGCGACTTGTCGGCGAACCACTCCGCGGCAAGCGCGTCGCCCTTGCCTCCCGCGCCGTTCTCGGCCCGCGTCAGCAGCATGCAGTTGGCCAACTGGTTGCGCGCGGCATCGCGGTACTTCATGACCTGCCGGCCGCTCTGCTCGTTGACGACCTTGACCGCTCTCAGGCGGCTCTGCGCGAACACGTGGTCGACCTGCGGCAGGTTGTTGTCGTAGGCCGGCGCATAGGTGAACGCCGGATACCACAAATTGAGAATGAGGTGGATGGTCTTGGAGCCATAGCCCATCTCGAAGAAACGCTCGCGGGTCAGCTCCAGACTCCTGTTCTGCGAGCGGATCACGCCGTAGCCCTCTTCCGCATCGAAGCGCCCCAGTTCCCGGAAGCGCTTGACCAGCGCATCCACGATGCGGTCCGACTGGCCGCTGAACGCGCCGGCCAGCAGCGTGCGCACGAGGAACACGTCCATGTGCCGCGCCTCCTTCCAGGCCTGCGGAAAATGATGGCGGACGTAGATCAGCGGAATCAGCGCGATGTAGGAAGGCAGCGCCTTGTCGCCCTGGATATACGTCTTGCTGCGGACGAAGTCGGCCACCGCGCGGATCGAGTCGGACAACGACTCCCAGTCCGCCTCGATCGCCTCGCGCACGCCCGGCTTCCTGAACTTCGACACTTCGTATTGCGCGCCCTGGTCCAGCAGCACGAGACAGGTCTTCAGAACGAAATCGCGGTCGAAGGCAAAGCCGTAGCGGTTCAGGTCGTCCAGCAGTTCCTCCATGCGGTTGTCCGCCACGTCCCAGGTCGCGTTCAGCAGCGAGAACAGCAGGTCCGACTTCTCCAGCTTGGTGCCACCGGAGTTGGCGCGGATGAAGACCTCGACCACGTCGTCCTCGGTATAGAGCGTGGGATTGTCGATGCTGTCCAGCTCCTGGTACGTGATCGACTCGTCCATCTTGAAGGTGCGGTCCACGAGGTCGAGGTTGTTGTCGATCCGGTCCTCCTCCTCGGCCGTCAGCTCGCGGCCCGCGCTGGCCTCGATCTCCCGGAGCAAGTCGCGCTTGCGGCGGCTGGTCATGACCAGGTCCTTGAACTTCACCCACGGAAAGGCCGACTCCCTGGCCACGCGGAAGGCGAAGCGGAACTTGATGTCGTCGGGCAGCGTCGCGGTCCCGCTGAGCACGTCGAAGCAAAGCTCCCTGCCGGCAAAGCTGCCGCACAGGCCGATGTACAGGCTCTGCAGCCGCTGCTGCCCGTCGAGGACCAGGCACTTTCTCTTCTCGTCCTCGGGCACGAAGAACGTGCTCAGCTTGAGCGAATCGGTCCAGTTGTCGATGAACTTGCGGCGGCGGATGCCGCTGGTGGTCTTCCACACCAACAGGGTGCTGATCGGGTATTCGCGCAGGATCGAGTCGAACAGGCGACAGATCTGCTCCTCTCCCCATACGAACGGGCGCTGGATGTTCGGCAGCCAGAAGCCGCCGTCCTCGTCCGGGTTGTTGAGGTAGCCGACGATCTTGCGGATGGTTTCTTTTTGGTTTTTCATGTTTTCGGGACGTTGTTTTCCAGCCTGCCTCCCACGCGCGGAGGCCGCCGCCTGCTCTACGGCAGGCGGGACGATTTCTTTAGCCGCCATCCCCGCGGCGGCCCATGCGCAAGAGGGGCCGACAGGTTCGACACAGGTTCACGGGGCTCACGAGGCCGCCATCGCCTCCCGCACCGCGTCGCGCGCGCACCCGGCCAGCAGTTCCGATGCCGCGCTGCGCTGCGCGCCCGCCAGGCGCGCGATCACCAGCGGCTGGCGCAGCGTCTGCTCGCGGATCGGTCGCTGCGCCACGCCGCCGGCCACGGTGGCGGGCGGCGCCTGCGTGATCAGCAGCGCCACGCCCAGCCCGTTGGCCACCATGCCGCGCGCCAGCTCCAGCGAGGCAACACGGTAGCGCACTTCCGGGTGCAACCCATATTGCCAGAACGGCGCCATCAGGAATTCGCGGCTGTGCGGCAGGTCCACCAGGATCAGCGGCTCGCGCGCCAGCGCGTGCAATGACACGCCACCGCGCCCCCTGGCCAGCTTCGATGCCGCCGGCACCAGCCCGTAGGGCGGCAACTCGGCCAGGCATTCGCGGTCGATCTCGGCGGGCAGGCCCACGTCATAGGTCAGCGCGAACTCGATATAGCCGCTGCGCAGGCCCTCCTCCATCTGCGCGAGGTCGCCTTCCATGAAGCGCACGGTCAGCGCCGGGTAGCGCTCGCGCGCCAGGCGCAGCAGCACCGGCAGGTAGACCGGCGCCAACGTGCTGAACACGCCGATCTGCACCTCGCCGGCGGCGCCGTCACCGGGCCCGCCGGCCTCGAACGCGGTGGCCGCGCGCAGGATCTCGCGCGCTTCGGCCAGCTTGCGCACGCCGAAGCGCGTGAGCGTCATCCTGGCGCCGGCGTCGCGCGCGAACAACGCCGCGCCGAACAGCGTTTCCAGCTCGCGGATGGCCACCGAGACCGACGGCTGGGACACGTTGAGCTGCCGCGCCGCGGCCGTGGTGCTGCCGGTGTCGGCCGCCGCGGCGAAGTAGCGCAGCAGGCGCAAGGAGACACGCATCAAGAAATCTTATAGGTCATAGTGGATTTCAATATTTTACTTGATAGCCACGGATGCACAGAATCCACTGATCCGGGTGTCCCAGGCCGGCGCCCGCAACAAGACCAGGAGGAACGACAAGTGCAAGCCGCCTATCCAGTGCCCCATCCCGACGCGCCGCCCGGCATGCTGGCCGGCATCCGCGTGATCGATTTCTCGCGCGTGCTGGCCGGCCCGTACTGCACCGCGCTGCTGGCCGACCTCGGCGCCGAGGTCATCAAGGTCGAGCCGCCCGGCGGCGACGACTACCGCGCGATCGGCCCGTTCGCCGATGGCGAGAGCGGCCTGTTCCGCGCCATGAACCGCAACAAGCAGAGCATCGTCATCGACCTCAAGACCGAAGCCGGGCTGGCGCTGGCGCGCTCGCTGTGCGCGCGCGCCGACGTGGTGGTGGAGAATTTCCGCCCCGGCGTGGCGGACAAGCTCGGCATCGGCTACGCCACGCTGCAGGCGGACAATCCGGGGCTGGTGTACGCCAGCGTGTCGGGCTTCGGCCAGACCGGCCCGGAATCGCACCGCCCGGCTTACGACATCATCCTGCAGGCCATGTGCGGCCTGATGGACGCCACCGGCGCGCCAGACGGCCCACCCACGGTGCTGGGCGAGGCGGTCTCCGACGTGGTGAGCGGCCTCTTTGCCTCGTGGGGCATCCTCGCTGCGCTGCTGGCGCGGCAGCGCAGCGGCAAGGGCACGCACGTGGACGTCTCCATGTTCGATGCCACGCTCGGCCTGAGCGCCACGCTGGTGGCCCGCTACGCCGCCACCGGCGAGGCGCCGCGGCGCGTGGGCAACCGCCATCCCTCGTCCGCGCCGTTCGGCGCCTTCCGCGCGGCGGACGGCTTCTACGTGGTGGCGGTGCTGAACAACAAGCTGTTCCAGGCGCTGGCCGGCGCCATCGGCCAGCCCGCGCTGGCGGCCGATCCGCGCTTCGCCGACGATCCGGCGCGCTGCGCCCACGAGGCCGACCTGCGCGCCTGCATCGAGCACTGGTCCGCCACGCGCACGGTCGCGCAGGTCAACCGCGTGCTGGGCGCGGCCGGCATCCCGGTGGCGCCGATCCGCAACGTCAGGCAGGCGCTGGAAAGCGAGCTCGCCGCGCACCGCGGCCTGCTCGCCGAGGTGGCCGGCAAGCACGGCAGCCTCGCCCGCGTGCCCACCCAGCCGGTGAAGTTCTCCGGCCAGCACGCCGCGCCGTTGCGCCCCGCGCCCGCGCTCGGCCAGGATACCGACACCATCCTGCGCGCGCTCGGCCTGGGCCCGCTGCAGGTCCAGGCGCTGCGCGCCGGCGGCGCGCTCGGCCCGGACACCGCCCTCGCCCCACACGACAAACCCGAACTGGAGAACCATCATGCTTGAACGACTGGGCGTGCAGCCGGCCGACCTGGAAATGTCCGACGCCATCGGCCGCTTTGCGCGCGCCGAGCTGGCGCCGAACGCCGCCGAGGTCGACCGCGACGAAATCCCCGCCACGCGCTACGTGCCGCAACTGGCCGAACTCGGCGTGATGGGCATGAACCTGCCCGAGCGCTGGGGCGGCATCGGTGCCACGCCGGTGGCACTGATCCTCGCGCTGGCGGAGATCGCCAGGGCCTGCGCGTCCACCTCGTCCATGGTCGGCGCGCACTATCTGGCCACGGACTCCATCCTGATCGGCGGCGACGACGAGCTGCGCGCGCGCTACCTGCCGGACGCCGCCGCCGGCACCCGGCTCGGCGCCTTCGCGCTGACCGAGCCGCGCGCCGGCTCCAATCCAGCCGACATGGCCACGCGCGCCACGCGCGAGGGCGACGGCTACCGCCTGCGCGGCGTGAAGCACTTCATCTCCAACGCCAACGCGGCGGACTTCATCGTGATCTACGCCAAGACCGACCCCTCGGCCGGCACGCGCGGCATCAGCGCCTTCGTGGTGGACCGCCGCAGCGCCGGCGTGGAAGTGGCCCCAGCGGAAAAGCTGATGGGCATCCGCGGCGCGCCCGCGCATGAGGTGGCGCTCGACTGCTTCGTGCCCGCCGCCAACCGCCTGGGCGCCGAGGGCAGCGGCTTCCGCACGGCGATGAAGGTGCTCGACAACAGCCGGCTCGACGTGGCCGCCACCAGCCTGGGCATTGCCGAGGCCGCGCTCGAAGCCGCCACCGGCTGGGCCCGGCAGCGCCACGTGGGCGGCGAGCCGCTGGCGCGCAAGCAGGGCCTGCAATGGATGGTCGCCGACATGCGCACGCGCCTGGAAGCGGCGTGGCTGCTGACGCTGCAGGCCGCGGTGCGGCGCGGGGCGGGCCAGCCATTTACCGACCACGCCTCGATGGCCAAGCTCTACGCCTCCGAGATGGTCGGCTTCGTTACCGATGCCGCGCTGCAGATCCACGGCGGCTACGGCTTCACGCGCGAGATGCCGCTGGAGCGCCTGGTGCGCGACGCGCGCATCCTGCGCATCTATGAAGGCTCGTCGGAAATCCAGCGCCTCGTGATCGCGCGCGCGGCATTCGCCTGAGCTGACCTTCCATGACGCGACCGCCGGCGGCAACGCCGCACGGCGGCGCATTCCCGTGCAGGAGACACACATGACAGCAGACCAGAACGCGCGCACGCGCGCCGCACGCACGTCCGCGCCCACACTGATGGAGCGCCGCTCGATCGACTATATCCCCGACGCCGAACGCCACGGCAGCCTGTCCAGCCAGTTCACGTTGTGGCTCGGCGCCAACCTGCAGGTCACGGCGGTGGTAACCGGCGCGCTGGCGGTGGTGCTGGGCGGCGACGTGTTCTGGTCCCTCGTCGGGCTGTTCGCGGGCCAGCTCGCCGGCGGCACGGTGATGGCGCTGCATGGCGCGCAGGGCCCGCGGCTCGGCCTGCCGCAGATGATCTCCAGCCGCGTGCAGTTCGGCGTGTACGGCGCCATCCTGCCGCTGGCGCTCGCATGCGTGATGTACGTCGGCTTCTCCGCCGGCGGCATGGTGCTGGCCGGGCAGGCGCTGGGCCAGTTGCTGCGCATCGCCAACGGCAGCGCCATCCTGCTCTTCGCGGCGCTGGTGGTGATGCTGGCGGCGCTGGGCTACCGCACCATCCATGCGATGGGGCGCATCTCCAGCCTCGTCGGCGTGCTGGCATTCCTGTACCTGTTCGCCAGCCTGCTGCACGGCAACGACATCGGCGCGCTGCTGCAGCGGCGGCATTTCACGATGGCCTCTTTCCTGCTCGCGATGTCGCTGTCCGCCTCCTGGCAGATCGCCTACGGCCCTTACGTGGCCGACTATTCGCGCTATCTGCCGCGCGCCACACCGGCACTCGGAACCTTCCTCGCCGTCGGCGTGGGCTCGGTGGCGGGCGCGCAGATCTCCATGACGTTCGGGGTGTTCGCCGCCGCGCTGGCCGGCGACCGCTTCGCCGGGCACGAAGTGGCGTTCATCGTCGGCCTGGGCGCCAGCGGCGCGGTCGCCGCCCTGCTCTATTTCACGATTGCGCTGGGCAAGCTCACCATCACCACGCTCAACGCCTACGGCAGCGTGATGTCGGTGGCTGCCATCCTGACCGGCTTCAGCGGCCGGCGCGCCATCTCCGGGCGGACGCGGCTGTGCTGCATCCTGTTGATGGTGGGCCTCTCGACCGCGCTGGCGCTGGCCGGCGAGCGCGCCTTCCTCAGGGAGTTCTCGGCCTTCCTGCTGTTCCTGCTCGCGTTCTTCACGCCGTGGAGCGCGATCAACCTGGTCGACTACTATTTCGTCACGCGCGAGCGCTACGACGTGCCCGCCCTGTTCGACCCGGACGGGCGCTACGGGCGCTGGAACCTGGCCGGCATCGCCATCTACGCGCTTGGCGTGCTGGTGCAGTTGCCGTTCATCGCCACGCCGTTCTATACCGGCGCGCTGGTGGCGCCGCTGGGCGACGTGGACATCTCGTGGATCATCGGGCTGGCCGTGCCGGCGGCGCTGTACTACGTGGCTTGCCGGGCCGGCATGGCGCCGGCCGCGCTGATCCTGCCCGACGAACTGGGCAGCGCAGAACGCGCCGGCGGCTGAACGGCGCCCTCAGGCCGCCCGGGCCCGCGGCTTGCGCGCCGGCCGGGACTCCCGCTGCCATGCCGCGATGCCGTCCAGCGTGATGCGCAGCCCTTCCTCGAACGCCGTGTCGGAAGACAGCCGCGAAAACGCCTTGCTGACGTAGCGCGCGCCGGGATATTGCAGCGCGGAGACCGAGCCGAGCTTCTTTTCGATGAACGCCTGGTGATGGGCCGGCAACTGGCGCGAGGCTTCGGCCATGCTGGCGGAGACCAGGTATTGCGCGAGCAGGTGGTAGGCCAGCGCGACCTGCTCGGCGGTGAAGCCGCCCTGCATGAACGCGGAGGTCATGCGGTTGAAGAATTCCATGCCGTAATCGATCTCGCCCGGCTCGACGTCCTGGAACAGGCGGAAGCGGTTGTGCGAGGCCACGTAGATGCTGACGCCGGGATTTTCCACCGCCACCTCGAAGCTCAGGCGCGCGATGGCTTCCACGTCGGCGCGCCAGTCGCCGGTCAGCGAGGGGATACGCGTCAGCCGCTGGCGGTAGTAGTCGTTCAGCACGCCCGACACCAGCTGGTCCCTGCCGCCCAGGTAATAGTGGATCAGGCCCGGCGCCACGCCGAAGTCCTTCGCCAGCTGGACCATCGAGATCTGGTCCAGCGGCACCGACTTGGTGAGCTGGATCGCGTGCTGGAGGATCGCCACGCGGCTGAGCATCGGCTCCGCGCCGATGGCGGAATCCGCCTTGGACGGGCGGCCGCGGCGGCGCGGCGGGTTCGGTGCCTCCGGTACGCCGGGCACGTTCGGCGCATTCGGCGCATTCCTCGCGGTCGGCGTCTTGTGGTCAGGCTCGGCGGCGGGCTTACGGGCAGCAGTACGGGCGGCGGGCATGGGAATCGGCAGCTCAGTGGATGCGAGGTAAACGCGCAGTGGACGTCCTCGGACGCCGGGCGCGGCGAAATTGCGCCCCTGCTAATTCTACCCGCCCGCCCCGGCGATGGCGAGTCAGGCGCCGGCGGGCTCGGGCACCGCCGCAGCGTGGCCGCCCGGGCGCAGGTAGCGGCCCAGCGACAGCGTCAGCACGCCGGCCACCAGCAGCATGCACGGCAGCGCCAGCAGCGGCACGTCGTAGCTGCCGTGCCGGTCGAACCACGCGCCCAGGCCCACCGGCCCGATGACCGCGCCGAAGCCATAGCCGGAGAACGCGATGCCGAACAGCGCGCCGAACGCGCGCAGCCCGAAGTAGGAGCGCACCAGGTAGGAGATGAGATCGCCCTCCGCGCCGATGGTCAGGCCGATCAGCGTGGTGGCCAGCAGCAGCATCTGGTAGTCGTGCGACGCGCGCAGCAGGAAGATGCCCAGCGCGCCGCCGACGAAGAACACGCAGGCCACGAACGGCGCGTGGATGCGGTCGATCAGGATGCCGGTCAGGATGCGGCCCGCCAGCAGGCCCACGCCCACCATCGACGCGCTGCGCGCGGCATCGGCCGGGCTGAAGCCGCGGTCGGCGAACATCGCCGGCAAGTGCGGCCCGAGCGACAGCGTGGCCGACGAGGCCAGCACGAAGACCGCCCAGATCGCCCACAGGCGGTAGCTGCGCAGCGCCTGGCCGAACGATACGCCCTCGCCGGCCGGCGCCTTCGCCGTGCCCCTGCCGGGCGCCCTGCGCTCGCGCAGCAGCGCGCAGGCCGCCAGCGACAGCACGACGGAGCCGATGCCCAGCACCACATAGGCCGTGCGCCAGCCGAAGCCCGTCACCAGGTACTGCGCGGCCGCCGGCATCAGCACGGTGCCCGCGCCCAGCCCGCACATGGCGATGCCCAGCGCCAGCCCCAGGCGCCGGTCGAACCATTGCGGCAGCACCGCCAGATAGCCCAGCACCGAGGTGGCCGCGCCGAACACGCCCACCACGGCGGACAAGCCGATCCACAGCGCCTTGCTGCCGTTCTGCAGCGCCATGCAGGCGGTGGCGGCGCCGAACACCAGCGCCGACACCGCGATCACGCGGCGGATGCCGAAGCGGTCCATCAGCGTGCCCACCAGCGGGCTGACCACCGCCAGCCCGAACATCGACGCCGCGTACGACAGCGACGCCTCGGAGCGGCCCCAGCCGAACTCGGTGGCCAGCGGCCGCACGAACACGCCGGCGGTGGCGTTGAACAGGGGCGCGTAGCCGGCCAGCATGCCGAGCGCGGCGCCAAATATCACGGCGATATAGGTCCATCGGCCGGGGGCGCCGGCCGGTTGGCGGGAATGCTGCATGGTGCTTGTCTCCGTTTCGGGTGAAGCCGCCTCTGCGGGCGGCTGCGATGAGGTGATGCCGGTGAAACCGTGGCCGTTATGCGAGGCCCGTTCTGCTGCCAAGGTAGGCGCCCGCATTCGGCGCCACCGCTTCGATGCCGAGCCGGCGCATCATCTGGCGCGCCGTGCAGACCGCCGTGGACGTGACCGGGATGCCGAGCGCGCGCTGCGCGGGCTCGATGGCCGGCAGCGACGGCATCTGCACGCAGGCGGAGAGCACCACCGTATCCACGCCGGCGGTGTCGAGCCGCTTGACGTCCTCCAGCAGTTGCATGGGGTCGCGCTCGCCGACCGCGAGGTTGTCGAGAATCGAGAAGTTCAGCACGTCCTTGACCTCGATGCCCTCGCTCTCCACGTACTCGACCACCGTGCGCGTGAGCGCGTCGCTGTATGGCGCCAGCAGCGAGATGCGGCGCGCGCCGAAGTCCTTGAGCTCCTCCACCAGCGCGCCGGCGGAGGTCATGATGGCCGGCTGGTACGGCACGTCCTCGAGCGCGGCGAGCAGGTCCTCGACCACGCGGCGGTGATAGCCCTTGCCCATGCACATGGTGGCCACCAGGCACGCGGTGCTCATGACGTCCACGCGCGCGTCGGCCAGCTCCAGCGCGCAGCGGCCCATGTCCTGGTTCATCCGCGCCAGCTCCTCCGCCACCACGCGGTGCATGCGCACGCGGCTGGCGTGGAACGAGAAGCGCTCTGGAAGCGCCTGCATGCGGCCGGCGAAGATGGCCGGCACCTCGCGCTCCATCGTGATGTTGGAGCTGGGAACGATCTGTCCGATTCTGTATTGCATGATATCGTGAATGTGATGCGCGCTTATGCACGCTTATGCGCCTACGCGCTTTCTGCCGCGTGGCCCGCGGTGCGCTGGAAGGCGGCGAGCGCCGCGCGCAGCGAATCCGGAATCGGCGTGCCGACACGTTCGTCCAGCCGCACGCAGATCGGCGAGAACATGGCGTCGAACACGGGCGTGCCGTCCGGCCGGCGCGCCACGCAGCGGATGTCGTAGGAGCGCGTGCGGATGGCCTCCACCCAGCACTCGATGTCGATCACGTCGTCCGGCCACAGCGTGCCGATGAACTCGAAGCGCATGCCCTTGCACGGCGTGCCCACGCCATGCACGGCGCCGAGCCGCCCGGCACCGCCGGCGAGGTGGTCGGAGAACAGGCCGACCGCGCCGAGCAGGTAGTCGGTGAAGCGGCCGGTGTAGACCACGCCGGCCGGATCGCAGTCGCCCCAGCGGACCTCGCGGCGCACCACGAAGGGCTGTTCGCCGAGCACGTACTCTGTGGCGCGCATCATGGCTGCGTCGCGGCGGACCCGCCCATGCCACCCATGCCACCCATGCCACCCACGCCGCCCGCGGCCAGCTCGGCCATCAGGCTGGGATACTGCTCGCGCAGGCGGTTGAGGTCCACGCGGCCGGTGCGCGTCATGAAGCGGAACACGAACTCGTGCGGCGTGGGCAGATCCATCCATTCGCGGATGCGCTCGTACCAGTTGTACGAGGCCTCCGACGCGCTGATCAGCTTGGCCTTTTCCGGGCGGCGCACCGCGTCGTAGCGCCGCAGCGCCGCCGGCACGTCGCCGGGGAACGCGACCACGGCGTCGGCCAGCGCGATGGCGTCCTCCATCGCGATGCGCGTGCCCGAGCCGATCGAGAAATGCGCGCTGGTCAGCGCGTCGCCGATCAGCACCTGGTTGCCGCAGTGCCAGGTCTGGTTGACGATCACCGGGAACTGGCGCCACACCGAATTGTTGGACACCAGCCTGTAGCCGCCCAGCTCGGCGGCGAAGATCCGCTCGAACAGCGCCTGGCGCGCCTCCTGCGGCATGGCCTCCATGCCGAAGTCGATCCAGGTCTGGTGATCGCACTCGGCCACGAAGGTGCTCATGGTGTCGGAGTACGGGTAATAGTGCGCGATGAAATAACCGCCCTCGTATTTGCGGAACACCAGCGCCGGATTGGCGAACGCCTTCTCCACGCCGTACCACGCGAAATGGTTGGTCAGGTTGCGCCGCGTGGTGCCGAAGCCCGCCTCGTTGGCCGCGCGCAGCAGCGAATTCACGCCGTCGGCGCCCACCACGAGGTCGGCATCGAGCGCGGAGAAATCCGTGATGCGCGTGTGGTAGGCAATGCGCACGCCCAGCTCGCGCGCGCGCGCCTGCAGGATCGCCAGCAGCCGGATGCGCGGAATCGCGCCGCCGCCCGCGCCCGGACGCTTCATGGTGATGGGGTGCTCGTGGCTGACGATCGAATGCCGGTCGCTGAAGCGCATGGCGCCGGCCAGCGCGTCCACCACCGTGGGCGACGCCGCCCGCAGGCTGGACAGGCCGGTGTCCGCCAGCACCACGCCGAAGCCGAAGGTGGCATCCTCCGGGTTCTGCTCGTAGATGTCGATCTCCACCGCCGCCAGGCGCTCCTTGAGCAGGATGGCAAGAAACAGTCCCGACGGGCCGCCGCCGATGATCGCGACCTTCATCACGCCCTTCATCACGCATCCTCCGGCGAAATCAGCAAGGCATCCATGTCGAACTGCTCGATGCGCCCCGCCAGGCCGCCGGTCAGCGCGCCATACCAGACCGCCGGCTTGAAGCCGAGCGCCTTGCGCCGCAGCGCGATGCGCGGGTTGCCATCGATGCGCACATAGCCGTTGCCCAGCGCCGTGGTGGCGTAGCCTTCGGTGCCGCGCGCCACGTCGATCAGCGCGGCGAACTCCGGCACGTCCAGCACGTAGACCGAAGCCTTGCCGCCCGGCTGCGGCGCGGCGCCGATACGCGCGGCCTTGCGCTGCCACACGGGTTCGATGGAGCAGAAGCCCGCGCCCTCTTCCTCCAGCTCGATGGCGGCGTCGATGGTGAGCTGCGCGTCGCGCGCGTCCGCCGCGCTGAACGGGCGCACCTGCCAGGTGATCTCGATCGGGTAGCCGTTGGGATCGTTGAAGTAGATCGACTCGATGACCTCGTGGCGGATCTGGTAGCGCAGCGCAATGCCCACCGCCTCCACGCGCTGGCGCCATTGCAGCAGCTCGGTCTCGTCGCGCACGCGCCAGGCGGTGTGGGTGGCGCGGTCCTGGTAGTGCTCGCGCACGGTCAGCCAGTCCGGCCGCTCGGTGCCGATGTAGTAGAAGAAGGCGATGGTGCTGCCGTTGCCGCTGTCGAAGAAGAAGTGCAGGAAATCGGCATGGTTGTCCGGGCCCCAGCCCTTCGCCGAGATCGCGTGCACCAGCGGCAGGCCGAGCAGGTCGCGGTAGAAGTGCACGGTCTCGCCCAGCTTCCAGGTCGGGCGCGCGGTGTGGTGCACGCCATGCAGTTGCACGGACGGCGCCGTGCCAAGGTTTTTCGCTTCTGTCATGTCACTTCCCTTCGGTTGTGGTGCTGATGGTGGTGCTTGTGGTGCCGCTGGCCGCCTCGGCCGCCAGCATTCCGACGATCCGCTCGCGCAGCAGCGCCTTGCTCAACTTGCCCGAGGCCGTGAGCGGAAACTCGCGGACGACTTCCAGCCGCTCCGGCCACTTGAACTTGGCCAGTCCGGCCTCCTGCAGGTACGCCGTGAGCTGCGCCAGCGTGAGGTCGGTGGCCGGCGGCTTGGGGATGACGAAGGCGCAGACGCGCTCGCCGTACACGCGGTCGGGCATGCCCACCACGGCGCAGGCCAGCACCAGCGGGTGCAGGTTGATGACGTTCTCCAGTTCCTCGGCGTTGATCTTCTCGCCGCCGCGGTCCACCACGTCCTTGATGCGTCCGCAGAAGAAGTAATAGCGCCTGCCCTCGACCACGCGCGACGACATCAGGTCGCCCGAGCGGTAGAAGCCGTCCGCGGTGAAGCGCGTGACGTCCTCCTGCTCCGACTTGTAGTAGCCGCGGATGGTGTATGGGCCGCGGAACAGCGCCTCGCCCACCTCGCCGTCGGCCACCGGGTCCTCGGTGCCGGGGTGGACGATCCTGACCTCGTCGTGGGCGCAGACCGGGCTGCCGACGGAGGTATCGCGGATTTCCTGCGGGTCGTCGCGGCGCGCGAACATGATCACGCCCTCGGTCATGCCGAAGATGTGGTGCGCCGGCGAGCCGGTCAGCCGCGTCAGGCCAGCGGCATTCTTCGGCGCGACGAAATTCCGGCGCGCGCGGCCCGCCGCGTCCGCGCGGGCCAGCTCCGGCGCGATGCGCGTGAGGATCGGGCCGGCCACGCCGAACCACGTCGGCTGGTAGTTGCGCACCAGCGCCTGCAGACTTTCTTCGCCGATGTCGGGCGTCACGGTGACGGTGGCGCCAATCAGCAGGAACGGCCCGAAGAAGCAGCCCATGTTCAGGTTGTGCATGTACGGCGTGGGGAAGAACAGCACGTCCTGCGCCGTATAGCCGTTGCAGGCGGCCACGGCCCGCATGTTGTAGAGATACTCGTTGTGAAAGCGCGGGATGATCTTGGGCACGCCGGTGGTGCCGCCCGAGAGCTGGAACACGGCGGCCTGGAACGGGTCATGCGTGACGTCCGCCAGCATGGCGCGGGCGCGTTCCAGCGGCATGCCGTCGATCAGGTCCGCCAGCAGCACGGCGCGCCCGCGGCGCTCGCCGCGCGCCTGGAGGATGTAGGCCAGGCTCGGCACCTCGGCCTGCATCTCCTCGGCGAAGGCCACGTCGTCGAACTTCGGGTCGTCGCCCTGCACGAAGTGCAGGCGCGCCTCGCACAGGTTGCCCAGGTAGCCGATCTCCAGCTTGCGGAACGCCTGCAGCGAGCACAGCGGGATGATGCCCGCCTTGAGGCAGCCGAAGAAAGCCAGCAGCAGCTCGTTGCAGTTGCCGCACTGGAACACCGCGCGGTCCAGCGGCTTCATGCCCAGCGCCAGCAGCGCCGCGCCGAGGCGGTCGGTGCGCTCGTCCAGCTCGCCATAGGTGATGTCGCCCTCGGGGCCGGCCAGCGCCACGCGGCCGGCATACTGCCGGAACGACACCTGGAAGCCACCGGTCAGCGTCTCCTGCGTCAGCACGCCCTCGGCGACGTAGCGCCGCAGGCGCTGCTCGTCCGGGTATCTCACGCCCGCCAGGGGCTCGGCGGGGCGCACGATTGAAATCTGCTGCATGTTTTGTCTACCTCGTCTGTTTTTTTCACGGGCCGCCGGCGAGGGCGCGCCGCGTTGTCCGCATTGTTGCGCCTACACCATCGTTTCGCGCAACCACGCCACGATGTGCCGGCCCGCGATCTGCTGGCCCGGTTCCTCGTCGCGGCCCAGCGCCATGCCGTGGTGGTTGCCGCGCACGCGGATGTGGCGCTTGTGCTCGCTGGGGATCTGCCGGTAAATCGCCTCGATGTCCGCCGGGAAGGTGCACTGGTCGCCCGTGTATTCCAGCAGCAACGTGGGCTGGTGGACCGCGCCGAGCGTCTTGTCCAGCGCCGCGTTGGACGCCAGCCCGGACCACGTCGACAACCACGACTCCGGCGTCACCACGCGCGCGAAGCCCACGCTGCCCCAGTTGGAGACGAACGGGTCCTTGCCCCACAGCGAGCCGGTCTTGCGGTCGGACGGATCGAGCGAGATGTCCCACGAGCGCAGGTCCGCATCGGTGCGCCAGACCTCGAACACCGGCGCGTGCGCGGCGAGGCGGCGGTCTTCGTCCGCGCCGCTGCCCGCCTTGAGGCGCTGCCGCGCCTCGTGCTTGGCGCGCAGCATCTGCCGCGCGCGCGCGTCGATGCGCGCCACGCGCTCGGCCTGCGCCTGCCGGTAGCGCTGCACGAACGCCGGCGCATACTGCCCGCGCCCGCTGGCGGCATCGAAGCCGTTGGCCGCGGAGAACGGATCGAGCGACGGGTCCGTCCGCATGGGATCGTCCTCGTCGACAACCGACGGGTCGAGCCCGCTCATCAGCAGCTTGCCCTGCCCCGGGTGCGGCGACACCAGGATGATGCCGTCGGCCTCCGGCATGTGCAGCTCGCCCAGGTTGGTCGGGCGGCCGCCCGGCGTGCGGGCGATGCGCAGCTCGCGCGGCGTCAGCGCCTGCTGGTTGTAGAAGGTGTAGAGCCCGGCGCCGCCCGAGTTGCCGAGCAGGACGATGCGCGCGTAGCCCAGCTCGCGCAGGTGCGACATGCCCGCCGCCACGTCGAACAGCGCAATCTCGTGCTCCAGCCGCAGGTCGTTGCCGATGGAGCGCGGCCCCTGCACCCAGCACGCGCAGCCGGCGTCCAGGATGAACGGCACGAGGTAATGCGTGATCGCCATCTCGCGCGGATGCATCAGGCAGACCACGGTCTTCTCCGCGCCCGTCACCGTGAACAGGAAACCCAGCGTGCGCTGGCCGTCCGCGGTGCCGAGCGCGTAAGGCACCATCTGATAAGGGCGCGTCATCAGCCTTGCGTCCCACGAGGCGCCCCGCATGCCCGCAGTCACCTGCGTCTTGCCGTTGTCCGTCACGACGTCTCCTTTCGTTTCTTCTCGTTTAAATGCCACCATCTCAATAATCTAGACTTCATTTGATATGCTGTCAATTAATAACGCGCCACTGGCCGGCGAACCGCGCGCCTCAGAACTTGTGGCGGATGCCCAGCGCAACGCCCAGCATCGCATTCCTGCCGTTGGCCAGCGCATAGCTGTTGCCTAGCGACAGGCTGTTGGCAAACCCGATCGAGGCGGAATCCAGCATCAGCCCGGCATTGCGCGCATAGGCCGTGGTCACGTAGACATCGGTGCGCTTGGACAGGTTGTAGTCCGCGATCAGCGAGACCTGCCACGGATTGGCCACCTGGCTGCTGCCGTACAGGTTCTTGAGGTTGTCGTAGTCGTACTCCACGGTCAGCCCGAAAGCCGGCGTGACCTGGTAGATGGCGCCCACCCAGTAGAAATCGTCGCACCCGGTCAGCGTGCCGTTCTGGTCCCGGTTCTGCCCCCAGCGGTAGCCCCCCATGACCCGCGCCTGGCCGAACGCATAGCTTGCCGCCGCCACCGCCTTCTTGACCGTGCCGCTGCCCGCGCCGATGGTCGGGTTGAACTGGTCATAGCCCAGCGTCATGCTCAACGGCCCGGCGGAATACGCCGCCGCCACGCCATAAGCGCTGTCGCGCCGGAACTGCCCCGGCACCTCGCCATTGCCGCCGATCGCCGTGCCCGCGGCCGCCACCTGCGGCAAGGCCAGCCCGGTGCCAAACGACCAGTGCGCCACCGCCGTGAGCGGGCCGAACGTGCCCGTGTACTTCACCACGTTGTCCTCGCGGAAGTTCGCGCCCGTGAGCATCACGATCGGCTCGTACTGCGTCGCAAAGTAGGCCGGCACGAAGTTGGCGATGTTGTCGAACAGCGAGGTGTACTGCCGCCCCAGCGTGATCTGCCCATACCGCGCGCTCTGCAAGCCCACGTACGCCTGGCGGCCGAACAGGCGGCCGCTCTGCTGCGTGGTGCCCGTATCCAGGTTGAACCCCGTCTCCAGCACGAACAGCGATTTCAGCCCGCCACCAAGATCCTCCACGCCGCGCAAGCCCCAGCGCGAGCCGGACAAGCCGCCGGAACTCAGCCGGTACACGTTGTTGGACGCCCCCGGATTAAAGCCGTTGGCCGCCGTCGGCACCACGCCCGCGTGATTGACGAACTCCAGGTTCATGTCCGCCACGCCATACAGCGTCACCCCCGACTGCGCCCACGCCGCGCCCGAACCGGCGAGCAGGCAAGCCAACGCCATCCGTCCGTATCGCCCATACCGTCCGTACTGTCTGCACTTCATGTCTGGTCTCCTCCTTTGATTTATGTTTTGTCTACACCGCCGCCATCTACCTCTACCGCTACATCCCACCCCTCATATTGCTAGCATGGCAATTAATGTAGGTTAATTTTGATAGTGACTCAATTTATGGTTTTCCCGGGTACGAGCGAAGAGAGCGCCACGCGCGGCGGCCAGAGCATGTCAAGGAAGCACTTCGGCGATATCCGCCGCGCGCGGGCGGCTACAATGCAAAGCGCGACGGCGCCTCCGGCGAGGCCCGCAACCGCCCGGAGAACCGCATGCCCCACGACCCGAAGCACTTCAGGCCCCTGGACCCCGGCCGCGTGAACACCATGGACGGCGTGGAACTGCAATACTGGTGCGCGGAGCTCAACTGCTCGCCCGCCGAACTGCAGGAAGCCGTGGCCAGCGTGGGCGACCACATCTCCGCCGTGCGCGCCCGGCTCGAAGCGCTGTATCCCGACAGGCGGCACGGGTAAGCCCCGGCCGCCCGCGGTACGGCTCAGCGGCCGGTCAGGGCAGCGCCTGCCGCGCGTCCGGCGCGACCATCTCGCTCAGCACCAGCGTCTCCTGCGCCAGCCCGGCCGCCAGCGACAACAGCCGCCCGTGCAGCTCCGCCGCCGGATTGTTCCCGCCCGACGCGGCGTAATCGCTTGCCACCGACAACAGCGCATGCAACTGCGCCGCCTTCTCGGCAGCCACGCTCAGCGGCGTCTCGCACGGCATGTGGGCGGTCACGAACATGTCGGCGCCGGTGTGCTCGACGGTGATGCCCTGGCGGGTGTGCTTAGGCATGGGCGGCCTCCGCTTGGGGGATGGGCGGGTGGGCGGAGATACGGACGATGAAGAGAGATGAGTGCCTGGAATGGGCGAATGAAGACTTCGGCATGAGTGCCTCCTGTGAACGGGACTTCAATCCCGCACCCCGCTGTCAATCGAGGTGGGCGGGCGCAAGGCAGGGTTGACAGACCGACACAGGACCGGCGAGCCCGAAGGCTCCCCCACCCAGGCCCGCCCGTAGGGGCGTGCGAAGGCATAACGGACGAAAAAAAAGCCGCCAGGAAATCGGCGGCCATCCGCCTGTGTTCGGGCTGTCAAACCCTGTCGCTGTTGTTTCAGCGACCCACGAAGTATACCTTTGGCCGCACTAGGCTGGAAGCCGCGCCAGGGAACGGATGTGTAAACTTTTGATTCCGATTCGCCAGCGACCACATCATGCACTACATGGGAGGTACACCGCCATCCAGTTGGCCGCTTACAACATACCGAGGGTCGCCCATACCTCCTCCAGTGCCGGCCTGCTAATTTAGAGGCTCGAACTACGCGGCAAGGACACACATGCCCAAGCAACCACGCCCCTGGACCCGACACACCGCCGCCGGCGCCATCGCACTTGCCACCCTCCTCGCAGGCTGCGCCACCCAATCCCCCATGACCCCAATCCCCAATCCCGGCCCACAAGGTGCCCGCGGCACCCCCGAAGGCTGCCAAGCCGACAAGCTCGGCGACGACGCCCTGATTGGCAAGACCGAAGCTGATGCCATCGCCCTGCTCCAAGGCTGCGCGTGGCGCTTCGGTAATCGGGAAGGCCAGCATATGCCCGGGACAATGGATTACAACCCGCAGCGGCGGACGTTGGATGTTAGGGATGGGAAGGTAGTGGGAGTTAGGCGGGGGTGAGGGATGGGGATAGTTGTTTGGTGAGGATGGCTGATATCGGCCAGGTCCTGCCATTGGAGTTTCGTTGGCGAGCGTCTGCTTTGCGGTGATGAACTGACGCTGGCCAGGACCGCGTTCGTTGATCCGATATGCCCATTCGCCAGGTAATGCCTGGTCGCGGCTGACCACTCGCGCGATCTGATACCGGCTAGGTCGTCGACTGCCCCAGTGCCATGATTCATCTACGGCTTTTTCGGCGGCACCGTTCCGTCCTCTGACCACAGATAGTCTTTAAATATTTCATGATAAATCGGGTAGAGGAGTAATACTTTTTCTCCGATAAACGTCGCCGCCTCAGTAAACGTCATCTTGCTGAGGGTCTCATTCTTAATTTCGTTTGGACGGAGTCGAGGCTCGTCAGGATTCTTGACGAGCATGCACTCTTTCTCCGCGTCATACTCAAATTCCATGCGTTTTTGCTTGATCATAGCTGCGTATCAAATCCTGTATGCGGCGTACGAATTTCATTGGCACCGAAACGAAGGCACATTTTTCATGTGGTCGAACTGTCCAAATACTTAATAGTCAGGCGTGCACTACCCTACTGGTTGAAAATCTATCAAAAATGTAAGATTCGAGCTTGGCGGCGACGTGGGGCGTGGTTGTGATGCGACTCCATGGGACCCTGTCGACCAAAACTCTCTTGATACCTTCACCCTTTCACTCGGGAGCAGGCGCTCTCCCTCCTCATTGGAAACATGCTTATGGTGGGCATAGAAATCTCGGTTCGCTGGTGCGACGAGGATCTTGTCGAACTGAGTATCCTTGCATCAAACGGTCGCTTTTCCGGCGAAGTCTTCGCGTATGCGAGCCACGATACAGCGACAAGTTTCGCGGCAGCTCTGCGGGGCTTTCCAAACGATGGGACTGACGTCCGTCAGTTCGAGATCGGGACTCTTGACCCAGCGTTTGCGGGCGGCGGTGCACGGCTTGAATTTGGTTGTCTTACTCTCACAGGCAAGGCATTCGTTGATGTAAGACTGCATGGCGATCGCGGCGACCGCCCCGAAGCGGCCTCGTTTGGAATTGAGATTGAAGCCGCCGCCATAGACGTATTTGTCCAAGAACTGAAGCAGCTTGGGGTGAGCGTCGGTGAGTCGGCCTCCCTTCGCGCAGTCTCATAGGACTGTAGCTACTTCGCCTGTCGCAACATGGCGGCCATTGAGACACAAAGATGAATGACTGAGTATTGGAGCGTTGCCGACAATCCACCTTAGACGTCGGGCGTCCCAGACGGGTCGATAACGGCCGCGGCATCCCGCTGAATTTCTGCTCGATTGGGAAGCCAAGACTCTCGGAACCCACGAGCAGTGACCTTGATCGAGAATTGACGGTAATTGCTCCTCACAAGACGCCAACTGAAAAGCACCAGTCATGACACACTTAACCGATATCTTTGCAGACTGCAAGTACCTCTATCTCGACAGGTTGTTCGAACCGACCGAGAATCAATTGACGATGCGAATCCTCGAGGCTAGGGGAAATGGTCCGATCCCACCCTCACTTCTGGACGCCGAACCGTTGAAGCCCCTGAAGGAGCATCTCGGCAACGCGAAGACCATTGAGCATTGTGCGGGTTGCCGTATCTTCGAAATTACGTGGACGAGCTATGTTGGATATTCTGTGCTCAACGAAAGCTTCGCGCTACCAGAGCCGGAGACTTCTATCCGCATTGGTCATCTCTTTGTCGAATATACGTCGTCCACCTACCTGGACTATCTCAAGCAGGCTTCTTGGGCCTGTGCGGACTACCCCGGCCCATACAGGCATTGGGCCGCGCTCTGTCTAAATCATATTGTTGACGTCGCCTCCGTCGACGAGCCAACAGTCGCAGTCTCGATTTCGTCAGAAAATGAAAGCGTCCAGCAGGGCAACTTCAACGTTCAGATTCACCGCAGTTGACATTGATGTTCGCCATCTTCCGGGTGTGCTGGGGCAATGCCGTGGATGGATAGTCGCTCTTGGCACTATTGAAAGACCGCGGCAGCCGTTCGTATCAGGTGAGCCTTTGGCACAAGACACCCGTTAGTGGCTAGGTGAATCAAAGCCCCCTCCTCCATTGGATCCACCTAACTCGTCCCCGCCAAGCCCCAACAGAAAATCACCTGCCAGTTCCACACACGAATCAAAACTCAATTGAAACCCCAGCCGCCGGATGCTGTTGAACTGCTCCCGCATGATCGGCACGCCAGCCCTTACTTGCTCGACAAAAGCCCGTGCATGCCGACCCAGATACGGCGCGGCGGCACTCAACGCTTGTGGCTCCCGCTCGATCACCATAGCCAGATCGAACAAGTCCCGTGCCGTCGCACGGTCGCCCCGATGGTAGAGCTTCTTGGCCACGATTTCCGCCGCGGTTTCGACCTTGACAGGCTGTCCCATGATTTCCCAGACCTCGAAGGGGTTTTCGGTGAGGTTCTGAGCGGCGACGATATCGATCTCGCCCGCATCGAGGACCAGCTTGACAAAGTTTGCTTGCTCCAGATAGTCGGCCGAAATCGCTTCCGCCACATCGCTTAGACGGGGCGTCACATAGCCAATATATTGCGGGTCTGGCACAAACAGATCGATATCGCGGGACAGCCGATGGTCATAGCGAAGCATCAGAACGGTGCCACCGCCAAATGTCCAGAACGGCTCGATCCCACCATGCTTGCGCACCTCATCCATCAAGGTAAAGGCATGCGGAAACAGGCTTTCCCAGGTGTCGCCTCTCAGTTTCACCTTCATGCCCACAGACCTCCGCGCGTGGCCGTCAACGCCTGCGCCAACTTGCGCAAGTTCTTCCAGATCTCAGATGGTTTGCGCTGCTGCCTGGTGGCGACTTCCGCCACGACCTTGGTGACTAGCTGGAGCGGGGCCTCGTCGAGGACCTGGGCGAGATGCGGACGGAAGGCCGGCGGCACCTGGCCAGTGACCAACGCCTGCTCAAGTTCCTCGGGCGTCAGTTCTCCGACATAGCTGACACTGGCTCCTTTCGCGGCCATCCACAGCGCCCTGGTTGGCCTTCCCTCGGCTTGCCGTTTGGATTCCGGATCGCCCACCTCCAGCGACAAACCAAGCACATCCAGCAACCGCCCCAGGGTATCAAGCGTGGCATTGACGTGACCCTGCTCTATCCCATTGAGTGACTGACGCGATACATTAGCCATCTCCGCCAATTGTTGCTGCGTGAGGCCCAAAGCGATCCGCTTGCCCTGGACGGCTGCGCCGAGCGTTGCTGCGTTCATTTTGCCCTCCGATTTTGTCAAGTATAGACGACAAAATTGGCTTGACCTCCGCTTCCTGCGGCCACAGCTTATACCCTGCGCCGTCTGGGACGTAGCCGCATATCATTTCAGCCAACCAAAGCGAAAGCGGGCTTGATGATTGCCTCGATGAGGCCGCCATGCCCCCTTAGCCGATATGACCGCCAACGGCCAAAGCGGCCTGTCGCTGATGTCCGCATTCCGGATACGCGAAGCTTCAATAGTCGATCGCCTTGATCGCGATCCTCCTTGACGCGCTGGGCCACCAAATCCCCGGAGCTTCAGCCGCTTGGCTGGGCGGGCAGCTCACCATCGTTGAGGCGGTTCTCGTGTGACGCGCAACTCACCTCGTCGTCCGTTGAGCGCGTAATGGACTTCACACTCGACGCGATAAGCTGAGAAAAAATCTGTAAACGCATCGTGCAATTCATGAGCCCATGGAAGCCTGTTTTCATCGGGAGCGAAGAAACGTCGGATTGCCTCCGGATTTTCTCGTAGATGAAATGTCTTGTTTCGGAGCTCTCGAAGCGGATGGCGGTGCCGTTTAATCATTTTTCCTATGGCATCACTCTTCGGAATCAACTTTTCAAAGGCTGCTGGGCGACTATTCTGCAGGAGAAGGTGCATTCCGCGGTCCTCGAAACCCTCGCATGTCACCGCAAGAAAACCTAGCCAGGAGGACAGATAGATTCGCAGATCAACAACCTTTCTGTGACTTAATGAATTGTCTTTCTTCCATTTCCGGTGCAGATTATCGTAGTTCTCGAGCATCAACTCGGCAGCCTGAAAATAATGGCTATGAAGTACCAGCACGATGTCCAGATTGCGAGGGGGGAGTCTGTCGTCAGGCAACCTGCTGTCAATGTCAACAGCTAGCGCACGTGCAAGGTGTGCGACGTAGAAGAGAGAATCATCTGAGCGAACCAGATGCCCTTCAGAGACTGCCGTCTCGAAGCACATCTGAAGATCATTCTGACTCTCGAAACCGTATGTTGATAACTTTTCGCTAGCAAAGAGAGACAGGCGCCACAGGTCAAATCCATCGATCTCCCCAAGATTTCCGAAATCAAAATCGACCTTTCCATCAGGGAGATAGACCATGCATCCGGCACCATGCTTCACGTACGTAATATCGCTATCAAGTAGGCCCTTTAGTGGAATGTCAGATTCAATCCACCGCCGGTTTGAAGTCGGCATACGGATACCGGACCGCTGCATGAGTACTAGGGCCTCATGTACCTTCGCCTGGTAATCACGAATCAGGTGAGCTAGATGTTTGTTCACGGAGCTGTTAGTCTATGTTGTTTTCGTCAGCGAGATGATTTTTCAGGTGTAAAGTAGCCACAACGCAAGGCAACTGCGGTCAATGCCAATCGCAGGGATCCAGCGCCGGAATCATTAGATTATGCCTGAAGTAGCTTCACAGACGCGGCGCATCAGGTGCATTGCTAGTGATATCGGCAATGCAGGTATCAGCCATCGGCAGCGAGAGCCAATGATTGGTAGAGGGTGCGTCTGGGATGATCGTTTCACGTCAATACCTATCGTTCAGCCCGTAGCGACGTGACCGGCAGCAATGGGTCGGCTACAGCCCGTCGCCGCTGGGTTCACCAGCCGCCCTGGGCAATCGGGCACTTACCGGCCATCTGCGAACATTGGCGAGCGACTTCGCGTAAACGTTGTGGCGGCCGATATGGTGCAGCGACGGAACTCCGACTGCGACCGTGTTCGTGACATTTACGATTGAAGCGACCGCCCATCACCCTAAACGTACAGGCTCAGTACCCGGCTGCGGTTGGAAGCAGTCATGCTTCGCGTGCTCAGTCCCTGCAGTAGCCTTCTGCCCGCCCGGACCGTCAAACAGTTCTTCTTGTCGGCGAGCCATTTCATTCCGGTCTCGGCGCCGTCGGTGGCGCGAATGACCTCCCTGGTCCCGTCGCGGTCGAATTCGATTCCGCCATCGGCATACCTGCCCTCGAACTTGCGCAGACCATCGAGATTCTGCACGGTGACATCGTACTTACCATGGCCACCGGCCAGCTCAAGGAACGTGCCTTCCGGTCCGGTCCACTTGCCGAGCCATTCATCAGTGCGCGGTGCGCTGGCGGTAGCCGGCATGTTTTCCGCATTCTTCTGAGAGGACGAGTTGCGATCCGAGCATCCGGCCATGGAAACGATGGCGACCAGCAATGCGGCGAGGAAGATATGGGGTGTCTTCATCAGTCGACTGACATGGGAATACATATGCGGATTTTCGCACGGCTGTCGAACAGGCTCTGTCCGCGCCCCTCTGATTGCCCGCCGTGCGGCCACGGACCAGTCAAATCGCCATTTCTTGCAGGAGTCGGGATCGACGCGTCAACGGTAGCGCGATTCGCCATACCTTCTGCTACGAGGGACTTTCGCTTACCTCTTGCCGGTTAGCCGGCGAGTACTGTATATTTATACAGTACTCGCCGCATCCCGGATAGGTTGACTCCTGAAGTCAAGCTCGTGCGGCGCCCGTGCTTTCTCTCCCCACCTCGAAAGGCAATCATGTTCGTGGACCGCACCGAAATCATCAACGCCGCCAAGGCCCTGCGCGCCAGCCAGGAAGAATCCAGGTACAGCAAGCTCGTCGCGCTCGCGAACAAGCAACTCAAGGCAATGCAAACGGCAATCCAGAAGGGCAAGGAAGAATTCGAGACCAGACTGGTACTTGACATCAATGAAGACAATCCGCAAGCAGCGCTAGAACCGCGCGCGCAACGGCTAGCCGACGACCTCAGAGCGCAGGGCTACACCGCAACGGTGACCACGTTTGCCGAGGTCAGCACCGACCGCAAGAACTGGACACCGAATATCACGGTCGCCATCGGTCTGGGCGACATGGTTTCCGAAGTCGACAATGCGATAGCGAAAAGTACCGCGACCAACGAGACGGAAGTCGCGCTGGCTGGCGAAGCTGCCAGCGAAATAGCCTGACAGCAGGCGGATGATCCGAGATAGGGACAGGCATCACGGGGTTCGCGCACAGTCGCGTGAGTGATGACTGTTCCTACGAAGGAAATCCGCGCGCGATCGCGGCTCGAATCGTGCACAGATGGCTGACTGCTTTTGAGTCTGTCGAGAGACCGCTCAGGGTCGGCAACGGCCGCGGCATCCCGCGTATCCATGCCCCAGCCAAAGCCTCCCGGCGGCACAGATCCACACGCTACCGCGGCCCCACCCCTACGCTGCGGCGCTAGGTCGTGCGGAAACATCCTCATACCACCGCTTCACCGCGACGTGCGTCTCGGGAATCGGCATCGCGAACGCCTTCGTCGCGAAGTCAACGGCAGCGAGTCCGGTGATGTCCGCCGCGGAAAAGCTGTCCCCCGCAATGAACGCGGCACGACCCAGCTGTACCTCCAGATCGTCGTAGAAATTCGCGACCCGTTGCTTGCTCCGCTCGACCAACGCCGGGATCTGGTCGTACCCGTGCGGCCCCGAAATGGCGCGCCCCTTGAGTCCCGCGACGGCATTGCGAACGCCTTCCATCACTGCGGCAAACCCCTCGATCTCCATGCGCCGTTCCCACATCGCGACCACGGCCTTGTCTGCCGCGGTCTTGCCATACAGCGATGGCGGCGCGTGGGCATCGTCGAGATAGCGCATGATCGTTGATGCTTCGCCGATGACCGTGCCGTCGTCGAGCACCAGGGTCGGCACGACGCCGCGCGGATTGATCGCGCGATAGGCGTCCGAGAGCTGCTCCCGCGTGCCGAGATCGACCGGCACGCGTTCCACTTCCAGCCCTTTTTCCGCTATCAGCATCCTGACACGGCGCGAGTTTGGCGAGCCGTTGGCATGATAAAGCTTCATTGTTTTCTCCACTTGGCGTTTCGGAATTTCAAAGTTTCAGAGTTTCGAGCCGCCGTCGACGCGCAGCGTCTCGCCGGTGATCCATCGCGCCCGGTCGGAGGCGAGAAACTCGACCGCCGCGCCGATGTCGTCGGGTTCGGCCATGCGCTTGAGTGCCTGCATGCCAAGCGTGAAGGCCCTGCCCTCCTCGCTCCTGGCGAAGCTGGACATCTCGGTCGGCACCACGCCGGGCGCCACGGCGTTGACGCGGATGCCGCGCTCGCCAAGTGCGGAGGCGAAGTGCCTGACGAGCGTGTCGATGGCGCCCTTGGTTGCCGAGTACGCCGGCAGTGTGCCCACAGCGGCATGCGCCGCGAGCGACGACAGCAGCACCACACTGCTGCCCTTGCACATGACCGGCAGCAATTGCTGGACGAGGAAGAACGGCGCCCTTACGTTCACAGCGAACAGGTCGTCGAAGTCTTCCACCGTGGTGTCCTCGATGGTCGCCGCGCGCGAGATGCCGGCATTGGCCACGAGGACGTCGAGCCGGCCGCCGATGATGGCGCGCGCCTGCTTTGCCAGCGCGTGGGGACCATCGGGAGCGCGCAGGTCGGCGGCGATCTTCTCGGCCTTGCCGCCGAGTGCGCGGATCTCGGCCACGACCGCATCCGCGTCGCGCGCCGCCGTTCCGTAGTGAACCAGCACCTGCGCGCCAGCCCTGGCCAGCGCGAGCGCGCTGGCGCGGCCGATGCCCCGCGATGCGCCCGTCACGAGCGCGGTCTTACCAGTCAATGTGTTCATGATCGATGGTTCCCTCGTTTGTGCCGATTTCATGCCGCTTTCGTGCTGCTCTTATGCCGCTTTCATGCCGCTTTCCAGACCGGGTAATCGGTGTAGCCCCGCGCGTCGCCGCCGTAGAAGGTGGCGCGATCGTAGGGATTCAGCGGCAAGCCCGTGCGCAGGCGCGACGGCAGGTCCGGATTGGCGATGAAGTGCCGCCCGAAGGCCACCGCATCGACATGGCCGCGCGTGATTTCGGCCTGCGCCTCAGTGCCGTCGAACCCGCCCGCGGCGATCACCGGTCCGCCGAAGTGCGCGCGCAGGTCACGCGCCGCAACGGCATGCAGGCCGGCGGCGATCTCTTCCGAGCCCACCACGCGCGGCTCCACGACGTGCAGGTAGGCCAGTTGCCGGCCCGACAGCGCCTGCGCCACATAGCGGAAATCCGACTCGGAATCACTGTTGGACATGCCGTTGAACCCGCTGCTCGGCGACAGCCGCACGCCGACACGTCCCGCGCCCCAGATCGTGCGGACGGCATCCACCACCTCGATCAGCAGGCGCGCGCGGTTTTCGATCGAGCCACCGTAGCGATCGGTACGCCGGTTGCTGCCATCCTGCAGGAACTGGTCGAGCAGATAGCCATTGGCGGCGTGGATCTCCACGCCATCGAACCCGGCCTGCAGGGCACGTCTGGCGGCGCTGGCATAGTCGTCGACGACAGCGGAAATCTCCGTGGTTGCAAGCGCCCGCGCCGGCGAGACCGGCGTCCACCCGTCCGCCGTGAAGGCGACGCCCTCGTAGGGCACGACCGAGGCCGTGACCGGCGCCGCGCCGCCGGTCAGGCTCGCGTGCGAGGTCCGGCCGACATGCCACAGTTGCGCGACGATACGCGCGCCGCGCGCATGCACGGCGGCCACGATCGGTTTCCAGGCTGCCATCTGGGCATCGGTGTACAGCCCGGGCGCCCCGAGGTAGCCCCGGCCCGTGACCGAGACCGTGGTGGCTTCGCCGATGATCAGGCCGCCCGCCGACGCGCGCTGCGCGTAGTAGTCGCGCATCAGGGCATTGGGCACATCGCCGTCCCGGTCGGCGCGCAGCCGGGTCAGCGGCGCCATGACGACGCGATGATCCAGCCGGATCTCGCCCAGCTCCAGCGAGCTGAACAGTGTGTTGGTGTTGGACATGATGGTTCTTTCCAGAATGAGGTGGCGCGTATCAACCGGCGGTCTTGCCGCCGTCGACGGTGAGAATCTGGCCCGTGACAAACGCCGCGCCCGCGGACGCGAGATAGATCACGGCCGCCGCGATGTCCTCGGGCTTGCCGAGGCGGGCCAGCGGTACGCCGCCGGCCAGCGCGGCCTTGTTCTCCGGCGTCCCCGTGAAGCGGTCGAGCATGCCGGTCTCGGTGGGTCCCGGCGCTACCGCGTTGACGCGCACCCCGGTGCCGGCGACTTCGAGCGCCGCCGACTTCGTGATGCCTTCCACCGCATGCTTGCTGCCCGCGTAGACCGAGGCATAGGCCGCGCCTTCGTGGCCGTAGGTGGACGAGATGTTGATCACGACACCGGAACGCTGCGCCGTCATGACGCGAAGCTCGTGCTTGAGGCTGAGCAATGTGCCCAGCACATTGGTGTCGAACGTGGCCGCATAGCTGTCGGCGGTCTGCTCGGTCACCGGACCCGGCCTGCCCTCCGTGCCGGCATTGTTGACGGCGACATCCAGCCGGCCGAAGCGCGACACGGCCTGATCGACGAGATGGCGGACGTCCTGGTCGTGGCGCACATCGGCCTGCACGAAGAAGGCATCGGCGCCGAGCTCGCGCAGCTCGGCTTCGAGCGCGGCGCCTTCGGCGGGCCGGCGGCCCGAGACGACGAGCTTCGCGCCGGTGCGGGCGAATGCGACGGCGGTGGCGCGGCCGATGCCGGTCAGTGCGCCAGTGATGAGAACGACGGGATTGCTCATGGGAAACTCCTGTAAAGTATCGCTGCCACGCATGGGTTGGCGTTGCGCGGATAGCGGAACACGGTCGCTACAGGAGCCAATCTAGAGGCTTTCAGCACCCGCGAAAAAGACTTTGTAAGCCTGTAGGCATGCCTGTCAGGCATGAGGCGGATGGCACACGGATGGAACTGAGACATCTTCGATATTTCATCGCGGTGGCGGAAGCGGGCAGCCTGACCGAGGCCGCGGCCAATCGGCTTCATACGTCACAGCCCTCGCTAAGCCGGCAGATCCGCGATCTGGAGGAACAGGTCGGCGTGGAACTACTGCGCCGCAGCGCGCACGGCGTGACGCTGACGGACGCAGGCCGGGCCTTCATCGACCATGCGCGGCTGGCCATGGCGCAGGTCGACGCCGCGGTGGAAGCGGCCCGCCGCGCGGCACAACCCGCCAAGCCGCGCTTCGCACTCGGCTTTCTGACCGGCCAGGAGATGACATGGCTGACGGACGCCATGCACTTGTTGCGCGCGGAGCTGCCGAATATCGAGGTGAGCGTGTCGAGCGACTACTCCACGGAGCTGGCCGCCGCGGTGGCCCACGGCAAGCTGGACGTCGCCTTCATGCGCGCCGAGCCCGGATACGACCTCGAATACCAGGTCGTTGCCAGGGAGCCGCTGGTCGTGCTGATGCCGAGCGATCATGCATTGACCGCGCGCGACGCCCTGCGCGCGGAGGATCTCCGGAACGAGCCGTTCATCGCGATGGGAGACAAGGCGAGAGTGCTGCGGCAGGTCGTCGACGCCTATCTGGCCAGTTCGGGCGTAGACGTCGAGATCGCGCAGAGCGTCGACAATCCGGCCATGGTGATGTCGCTGATTGCATCGACCCGGGGCGTGACGCTGATCCCCGCCTATGTGGAGAACCTGATGCCGTGGTCGGTGGTCAGCCGGCCGCTGACCGGTGAAATCCCGACCATCGATCTCGTCGTCGGGTATAGCCCGAGCAATACCGCGCCAACGCTGCGGCTGTTCCTGTCCCGGCTCGACGAACTGAGATCGAGGATCGCCGGGCGCGCCGGGCGGTGAGTGCCGCCCTCTTACTGCGCGGGCGGCTGCCCCGAGGAAAGTATCGTCTTCAGTTTTGTGCCGCCAATGGATTCGCAACTGGAAGGCTTCGTATCAGTCCATTGGACCGCGACGCCGCGAACGACGGGCCGGACCATGCGCCACGGCCAGAAGCCAAACCGCTGTGATCCGGTGTACTGGACGATTGCGTCCGCTCCGCGCAATTGGGCGTACTCCGCCATTTTCGGCAGAATGTCCTGCACGCTGCCGTAGGTTCCCTTGCCGATCTTGATGTTCTTGATGATCTTGTATTTCTGGCTGGCGGGCGGGAGGTGCGCGAAGAAGCAGAATTCGCCGAGGTCGCCGTGAAGATCGTTCGCCGGGGTTTCGCCGTCTTTGGAGATATCCACTTCCGCGTCGGGGCTGGCATCCGAAGCCGGCTCCGCCGAATATGCGCTATTTTCGGCTATGCCGATAGCGAACAATGACGCGATCAACGCAACTACGAATTGCCGTGCAGGGTTCATTGGGGGATCTCGACGATCAGCGTCGGGTTGGTGTCTTGTGATGGGAGACGGGATAGTAACTAATTGTAAGTCTGCCGACCAAGGGATCGTTGTCAGTTCACCCGGGTCGCGCACGGTGGCGGCAATCCCTGGCCATGACGGCGGCCGGGCGCTGACCTGCCTGCCAGGGACCGCGACCGGCCGGCGGGCGCAGCGGCTCGGAAAAGAGACGGCCCCGCACGTCCGGTCGGCTATGATGCCAATCCTCTCCGAAGTGGCCCCCATGATCGCCGTCCGTAATGTCACGCTGGTCACGCTGCGCCGCGGTCACGCTGCGCGGCGGCGTCAATGTCGTACTCGACCGCGCGTCCGCCACCTTCAACCATTTCAGCTATCGTGCGGACAAGCGCGCTCCAGCGCGGGAATCGGCCTGAAGGGACATTCGCCTTGTGGCGAAAAGTGTTTCAATCGCGGTTTGAACGTCGTGCCAGACTCGAGCCGGGCGGCAAGGCGAACATCGCCGTCACCGAGGACATCGCGGAGGACCCGAGCGCGGTGGCGTCACGGCAAAGGGCCGGACAGCATCACCATCACACTCCGCCCCCACGACGAACAAGGCAGCTCCGGCACGGAGCCGGACAATAGCGGTCGCATCATTTTTAGCACCATTTTTTTTGGAATTCCCCCATGGAAATCAAGGTCAACTTTCTCGACAAGCTACGTCTTGAAGCCAAGTTCGATGACTTCACGGTAATAGCCGACCAGCCTATCCGCTACAAGGGCGATGGCTCCGCACCGGGTCCGTTCGATTATTTTCTGGCCTCGTCGGCCTTGTGCGCGGCTTACTTTGTTAAGTTGTACTGCGTAACCCGCAACATTTCGACCGAGAACATCCGCCTGTCGCAGAATAACATTATCGACCCGGAAAACCGATATCAGCAGATTTTCAAGATTCAGGTCGAGCTGCCGACGGATATTTCCGCCAAGGACCGCCAGGGCATCTTGCGCTCCATCGATCGCTGTACGGTAAAAAAAGTGGTGCAAACTGGACCCGAGTTCGTGATCGAAGAGGTAGAGAACCTGGATGCCGATGCCCAGTCGTTGCTGACGTTGAAGCCGGCACCCGACGCCAGCACCTATATTGCGGGCAAGGATCTGCCATTGGAGCAGACCATCGCCAATATGTCGGGCATTCTGGCGGGCTTGGGGATGAAGATAGAAATCGCTTCATGGCGTAATATCGTTCCCAATGTCTGGTCGCTCCATATCCGTGATGCGCACTCGCCAATGTGCTTTACCAATGGCAAGGGAGCGACCAAGGAAAGCGCGCTGGCATCGGCGCTGGGGGAATTTATCGAGCGCCTGAGTTGCAATCACTTTTATGCAGGTACGTTTTGGGGCGAAGACTTCGCCAATGCCGCATTTTTACATTACCCGAACGAGCGCTGGTTCAAGCCTGGGCCCAAAGATGCGCTGCCGGCTGAAATTCTCGATGCATACTGCCTGCCCATTTACAATCCCGATGGCGAGTTACGCGGCTCGCACCTGTACGAAACCAACTCGGGAAATTTGCAGCGCGGTATCTGTTCGCTGCCGTATATACGGCAGTCGGACGGCGAAGTGGTGTATTTCCCGTCCAATCTGATCGAAAACCTCTACGCCAGCAATGGCATGAGTGCCGGTAATACACTGGCCGAAGCGCAGGTGCAATGCTTGTCGGAAATTTTCGAACGGGCGGTAAAGCGCGAAATTCTGGAAGGCGAAATGGCACTGCCCGATGTGCCCCGCGAGGTGCTGGCGAAATACCCTGGCATTCTGGCTGGCATTCAGGGGCTGGAAGAGCAAGGCTTTCCGATATTGGTGAAGGACGCTTCGTTGGGTGGAATTTATCCGGTGATGTGCGTCACCTTGATGAACCCGCGAACCGGCGGTGTCTTTGCTTCGTTCGGCGCGCATCCCAGCTTCGAAGTGGCGCTGGAACGGAGTCTGACAGAATTGCTACAGGGTCGCAGTTTTGAAGGCCTGAACGATTTGCCGCAGCCCACCTTTGTCACTAACGCCGTGACTGAGCCAAACAATTTTGTTGAACACTTCATTGATTCCAGCGGCGTGGTGTCGTGGCGCTTTTTCAGCGCCAAGGCGAATTTCGATTTTGTCGAGTGGGATTTTTCCGCCCGAGGCGAGAACGCCAATGCCGAGGAAGCAGCGACCTTGCTCGGCATTCTTGAGGACATGGGCAAAGAGGTGTACATCGCGGTGTATGACCAGCTTGGCGCCGTTGCTTGCCGGATTCTGGTGCCGGGCTATTCGGAAGTCTATCCTGTAGAAGATTTGATCTGGGATAACACCAACAAGGCACTGTCGTTCCGCGCGGATATCCTGAACCTGCATTGCCTGGACGACGCAAGCCTGGAGGCTCTGCTTGAGCGTCTGGACAACAGCGAGCTCGATGAGTACGCCGACATCGCCACGCTGATCGGCATCGAATTTGACGAGAATACGGATTGGGGACAGTTGACAGTGTTGGAGCTGAAGCTGCTCATTCATCTCGCCTTGCAACAGTTTGAGGCGGCGCACGAACTGGTGGGCGCCTTCTTGCAGTACAACGACAACACGGTCGAGCGCGGACTGTTTTACCAGGCCTTGAATGTGGTGCTGGAGGTGCTGTTGGATGACGACCTGAACCTGGACGACTACGCGGTCAACTTCCGTCGGATGTATGGCGATGCGCGGATGGACGCGGTGCTGGGTTCAGTGGACGGCAGCGTGCGTTTCTTTGGTCTGACGCCAACCAGTATGAAATTGGAGGGCCTCGACAGACACCACCGCCTGATTGACAGCTACAGAAAATTGCACTCGGCACGGGCAAACGCAGCGGCTACAGCCGGTTAAGGCTGAGGCCCTCCGTTCTGCAGCACGCGGATGCCGACGGAAATGCAATATCCGGTGGAAGCGCGCGGCTAGCAAGCGGGTAGCATCGCGGCGAGGTTCGGCAGGACTCGCGCCTACTTCGCATCCACAACAACCGGCACCGTCTGTGTCTTCCACGACTCCGTCGGCAGTTTCCACAACGGCGGCATCTGCGAAAACGGCGGCACGGTATGGACCAGCCTGGCCAGTGCAAGGCGGCTGTCCGTGCCGATCTTGCTGAAGATGGCCTTCAGGTGCGCCTTGACGGTATCGAGGCCGACGTTCATCGCGGCGGCGATGGCTTCGTTGGATTTGCCCTGGGCCAGCCATACGGCCGCTTCGATCTGCCGTTGCGTCAGGCCGGGAAAGGCAAAGTGAAGGCGGTCCGCGGCGGAGAGCTTGTCGACCGTGCGCTGCTGTGCCTGGCGATAGACGCGCAGCACGTGCGCGCGGTAGGTCTGCAGCCGGTCGCGCTCGGCATCGCTGTACGCCGGCCGGCCAACGATGCGATGCGCGCTCAGATCCAGCGAGTATTCGCCGTGCTGGATCAGCACGCCCATGATGCGGCGGGCGCCGGATGGCAGGAACACTTCCTGGGCCATCGGCAGCGCCATGAATTCGTCGTCGCTGAAGATGTCTGACTCGCGAATGGCCCGCTCGCCATAGAAGGCCGGGTCTTTCTGCCAGAAAGGATGGCTGCCGGCATGGCGCGCGTAGGCCGCGAAGGCCTGCTCGCGCCGGCCGGGGGCGTCTTCGATCGACAGCAGCGCGCGCAGTTCTCCGCTTCGATGGTGAATCTCCGTCCAGGCGACGACATCGGCGTCGGTCAACCTGATTACCCCATCGAACAGAACGCCTGGCAACGTCAGCAGGTCAGGCTCGGTTTCATACAGACGCACGATTTCCTGCAGCAGGATGGGGTCGGTGTGCATGACTACTCGTTCGGGTAATGGCATTTTTCTGCGGCAAATCTTACATTAGCGCGCCTTGATGTGCTTGCCGCGCCTGTGTCACGCGGAACAAACGCGGCTATGACCACGTAGTCCAAAAAAAAGACGAGGGGTTATCGGGATGAATTGCATTTACCGGCTGGTGTGGAACGGGGCGTTGGGTGTCTGGCAGGCTGTATCGGAACTGGCTGCGCCGCGCGCAAAGGGATCCGGCAAGGGAGGGAGGCGCCATCTCCGGCGGCGGGCCGGAGCGAGTGCGGTAGTGGCGCTCTCGCTGAGCCTGGCCGCGCCGATGGCGCGCGCGGTCGATGTGCTTCTCGTGGGTACCGGGGGCGTGGGTGGCGGCGACGGCGGCAATGGCGGCATCAGCGGCGGTGGCGGCGGGGCGGACTTTTTCCTTCCGGGCCCCGGCGGTGCCGGCGGCGTTCCCGCTCCAACGCAGACGATTCCCGGCACCGCCAATGGCGGTAGCCTCCTGCCGACTTACGACTATGTCGGCATCGGAGGCGGCGCCGGCGGCGGGGACGGCGCCAACCTGGGCGGCATCAATGGCGGCGACGGCGGCGACGGGGTGCTGGACCTCAACGGGACGACACTGAACGTTGCCAACGCGCTGCTCATCGGAGGCGCCGGTGGCGGTGGCGGCTCGGGGGGCGCCGGTGAGACTCGCGGCGGCAATGGCGGCACGGGCGGCAGTGGAACGCTGACGGCCACGGGCGGCACGGCCATCACGGTCGGCACTCAGTTATACATTGGCGGCCTGGGCGGCGCGGGCGGCAACTGCGGCTGCTCCGGCAACGGCGGCGCCGGTGGCGCGGGCGTATTCAACCTCGGCGATGGCAGCACGCTGAACCTGGCGGGCGCCACTTTCACCATCACCGGCAACGGTACGCTGAACATCGGCAACGCCACGGCCAATGGGGCGAGCGCCGGTACGATCAACGGGCTGGCCGGCAGCATCAACAATGCCGGCGCGATCCACTTCAACCAGTCCGACGCGGCATATACGTTTTCCACGGCGATCTCCGGCACCGGCACGGTGACGCAGAACGGCAGCGGCACGACCTTCCTGACCGGCGCGAATACCTACTCGGGTGGCACGACCGTCAACGCCGGCCTGATCAGTTTCAGCAATGGCGGCAACCTGGGATCGGGCAACATCACGCTGAATGGCGGGGGCCTGCAATGGGCCTCGGGGAACACGACGGATATTTCCGGCCGGCTGAATGCGCTGGGCACGGCCGGCGGCACGTTCGACACCAATGGCAACGACGTGACCGTGGCAAGCGCCCTCGCCGGCGCGGGCGGCTTGACGAAGGCGGGCGCCGGCACGCTGACGCTGACAAACCTGAATGCCTATGCGGGCGTCACCACCATCAGCGGCGGCACGCTGGCGCTGACCGGCACGGGCAGCATTGCCAGTTCCAGTGGCCTCGTCAACAACGGCACTTTCGATATTTCCGGCAAGTCCGGCGGTGCGACCATCGCTGCGTTGTCCGGCACCGGTGCCGTCGCGCTGGGCGGCCAGACGCTGACGGTGAGCACGGGCGGCGGCACATTCAGCGGCGTGATCGACGGCATGGGTGGCCTGACGCTTGGCGGTGGCACGCAGACCTTGTCCGGCCTGAATACCTACGCCGGCACCACCACGGTCAACGCCGGCACCCTGGCATTGACGGGCGCGGGCAGCATTGCAAGCTCCGGCGGACTGATCAACAACGGCAGCTTCGACATCTCCGGCACGACGGGCGGCGCGGCGGTGCGCGCACTGTCGGGCAGCGGCACCGTGGCATTGGGCAGCCAGACGCTGACGGTCAACAATGCCGCGGGCACATTCAGCGGCGCGATTGGCGGCACTGGCGGCCTCACGCTCAATGGCGGCACGCAGACGCTGTCCGGCGTGAACACCTACACCGGCGCCACCACCATCAATGCCGGCACGCTGGCCCTGGCCGGCGCGGGCCGCCTGGCCGCGGATACCGGCGTGGCGCTGGCGGGTACCGGCGCGAGGCTGGACCTGTCCGCCGGCGGCAACCAGTCCGTGGGACACCTCTCCGGCGTGGGGGGAAGCCAGGTGGCGCTGGGCGCCAATACGCTCACGCTGACCGACAACACCTCGCAAACGTTCAGCGGCAGCCTGGCCGGTACCGGTGGCCTGATCAAGCAAGGCAGCGGCACGCTCACGCTCAACGGCACCAACAGCGCCTTTGCCGGCACCACGACCGTGGCGGGCGGCGCGCTGGCCGTGGGTGACGCGGCCAACGCCAATGCGACGCTCGGCGGCAACGTGCTGGTCAACGCGCCTGGCACGCTGCGCGGCCACGGCACGGTGTTGGGCAATGTCGACAACAGCGGCTTCGTGGCGCCGGGCGGCTCCATCGGCACGCTGTCGGTCGGTGGCAACTATGCCCAGGCGGCGAGTGGCACCCTGTCGATCGAAGTCAGTCCGACGGACGCGTCGCAACTGCGCGTGAGCGGTTCCGCCGCGCTGGGCGGCACATTGGCTGTGGTGTTCACGCCGGGTACCTACTCGGCGCGACAGTACACGGTATTGAGCGCGGCAAATGGCGTGACGGGCCGCTTTGCCAACGTCACCACGGCAACCGCCGGAGCCAACCTCGGCACGCTGCAGCCGTCCGTCACCTATGGTCTTGGCGACGTTGCCCTGACCTTGGCGGCGGCCTCGCCGACAGGCCCGTTGGTGGTGGCGCCTGCCAACACGTCGATCTACACGGCGCTTGGCACGACGGCGCTCTCGCAGGCGCAGGGCGCCAGCGCGACGCTGCTCGAGCGGCTGGCCAATGTGCAGCACGGCCTGGAGACGTCCAGGGACGTGTGGATCAAGGCCAACGGCACCCGCAACAAGGTGGGCGGCACCGGCAGCGCGCCGGGGTTCCAGACACACGCCTACGGTTTCCTGGCCGGCGCCGACGGGCAACTCGGCAGTGCCACGGTCGGCGCTGCCGGCGGCTATACGCATACGTCCATCGGCGAGGATGGCACCGGGTCCTCCGGCGACATCGATACGCTGCGGCTGGCGCTTTATGGCAACCAGCCCGTGGGCGCGGTCAACCTGTCGGCCACGTTGGGTTATGGGCTGGATTTTCTGTCGCAGAAGCGGCCGTTTGCCGGGCTGGGCACGGCCGAGGGCGACCATATCGGCCACGAATTCACGGCGGCGATGCAGGCGAGCCTGCCCATGCAGGCCGGCGGATTCGTGCTGACGCCGCAAGCGGGCCTGCGCTATGCCTACATCCGCGCCAATGGCTTCGGCGAGAGCGGTGCCGGCGGCCAGAACCTGCAAGTGGATGCGGACAACGCGCGCAGCCTGCAGCCCTACGTCGGCATGGCGCTCGACAAAGCCTTTGGCGATACCGCGCGCCCAGTCAACGTGCAGCTGCGCCTGGGCTATGCGCACGAAGCGTTGGGCGGGGGCCGCGTTGCGCTGGTGCAAAGCCAGGATGGCACCGTGTTCGCCGCCCCGGGGACGGACCTGCCGCGCTCGTTCCTGACCACTGGCGCCAGCGTCAGCCTGCTGGCGTCGAAGGCGACTACCGTGGCGCTGGGGGTGGATGCGGTGCTCAATACCGGCCACGTGTCGGCGCAGTCGGTGCACGTGCGCGTCGACCACCGGTTCTGAACCGTGGCGCCCGGCAATCGCCACCAGCCGTTCGTTCCGCAGCAGGTTGCGATGCCGACGCCTCTCGACAAGACGGGCTGCTGCCCGGGCGCCAGGGCGGGCGTGGGAACCCTGGAAATCCCTGGCGTCATCCTTGCAGTTCAGGCGTTGCAAGCCATTCGCGTCCCTTGAGCATGCCCTGCCAGTAGAGCGGCGGCAGGATGCGTTCCTTGAGCCACCACGCCAGCCGCGAGGGCCGCGTGCCATCGATGAACCAGCGCGGAAAGCTCGGCGCGACCTTGCCGCCGTAGGTGAACTCGGCCAGGACGATCTTGCCGCGTTCCACCGTCAACGGGCAGGAGCCGTAGCCGTCGTAGCGCGCTTCGCCCCTGGCCTCGCCGCGCGTGGCCAGCACGTTGTGCGCGACCACCGGGGCTTGTTTGCGCGCGGCGGCGGCCGTCTTGGCATTCGACATGTTGCCGGCATCGCCCAGCCCGAAAATATTGTCGAACCGCTTGTGGCGCAGCGTTGCCGGATCGACGTCGACCCAGCCGGCGGCATCCGCCAGCGGGCTGACCCGGATGAAATCCGGCGCCTTTTGTGGCGGCACGGCGTGCAGCATGTCGAATTCGCGCTCCACCATCTCCGGCTCGCCGTTGGCCACGGCGCGCCGGAACGTCGCCCGCCGCGCGGCGCCATCTACCTTCACCAGCGTCTCGCCGAAGTTCAGGGCGATGCCGTAGCGCTCCACGTACTGCATCAGCGCCGGCACGTAGTCGGCTACGCCGAACAGCACGTTGCCGGCGTTGCAGAAATCCATGTCCACGCGGTCGAGCATGCCGGCGCGGCGCCACGCATCCGCGGACAGGTACATGGCCTTCTGCGGCGCGCCCGCGCACTTGATCGGCATGGGCGGCTGCGTGAACAGCGCCTTGCCGCCGCCCTTGCGGGTCAGTTCGCGCACGAGATGCCAGGTGTAGGGAGCGAGGTCATAGCGGTAGTTGGAGGTCACGCCGTTGCGGCCCAGCGTTTCGGGCAGGCCTTCGATCGCCTCCCAGTCCAGCTTGAGTCCGGGGCACACCACGAGCTGGTCGTACTTCACCACGCGGCAACCGTCGAGGATGACGGTATTGTGCTCGGGCTCGAAGGCCGCCACGGCCGCCTTGATCCAGGCCACGCCGCGCGGCAGCACCGAAGCCATGGTGCGAGCCGTATGGGCCGGCTCGAAGACCCCGCCGCCCACCAGCGTCCAGCCGGGCTGGTAGTAGTGGATATCCGCGGGGTCGATGATGGCGACGTCGAGCCCCGGTCTGCGTGCCAGCAGGCTCGATGCCACCGCGATTCCCGCGGCGCCGCCGCCGATGATGACGACGGCATGGCTGGCGTCGGCAATGTCCGTTGGCGTGCGGCCGCCATTGGCAATGCGCCTGACCACGCCCTTGAGCTGGTAGCCGGCGGCCGCGGCGCGCTCGATGATGTCCGGCAGGGGCCGGTGCGTGGCTTGCGACAAGGCCCACAGCGTGGCCGAGCGCATGCCGGTGCGGCAGTAGGCCAGCACCGGCTTCGGCAGGCTGTCCATGAGCCTGCCGAACGCCTGCGCCTGTTCGTCGCCTACCTTGCCCGACTCCACCGGCAGGTAGTGCGCCTGGAGGCCGAGCAGGGAGGCATTGCGCTCGATTTCCTGGAAGCCGGGCTGGTCGGGGCCTTCGCCGTCGGGGCGGTTGCAGATCAGCGAACGAAAGCCGCTGGCGGCGAGGGTATGCACGTCGTCGGGAAGAATCTGCGGGCTGACCGACAGTTCACTGGTGAGGGCGCGGGGTTGCATGGTCTGTCTGTTCCTTCTGGGGCGGGTGGCTCAGAGCAAGTTGAGGGGTATCTTCAGGTAGCGCACGCCGTTGTCCTCCGGCGGCGGCAATTCGCCGGCGCGCATGTTGACCTGGACCGAGGGCAGGATCAGCACGGGCATCGAGAGAGAGGCGTCGCGCGCCTGGCGCATGGCGACGAACTCTTCTTCGCTGATGCCGTCGCGCACGTGGATGTTGTGCGCGCGCTCGTCCGCGATCGTGGTCGCATATTGCATTTCCCGTCCGCCCGGCTGGTAGTCGTGGCACATGTACAGGCGGGTGTCCGGCGGCAGGCTCAGCACCTTGTTGATGGAGCGGTACAGCGTGCGCGCGTCGCCGCCGGGGAAGTCGCAGCGGGCGGTGCCGTAGTCGGGCATGAACAGCGTGTCGCCGACGAAGGCGGCGGTGTCCGCGCCATCGCCGATCACATAGGTCATGCAGGCCGGCGTATGCCCCGGCGTGTGCATGGCGAGTGCCTGCAGTTCGCCGATGCGGAAGGCGTCGCCGTCGTGCAGCAGCAGGTCGAACTGGTGGCCGTCGCGCGCGAAGTCGGCGCCGCTGTTGAACAGCTCGCCGAACACCTGCTGCACGGTGGTGATGTGGCTGCCGATGGCGGTCTGCCCGCCCAGCCGCTCCTTGAGGTACGGGGCGGCCGAGAGGTGGTCGGCGTGTACGTGGGTCTCCAGGATCCAGCGCACGGTCGCGCCCAGTTCCCGCACGCGCCCGACGATGCGGTCCGCGCTGGCGGTGCGGGTGCGCCCCGACTTCGGGTCATAGTCCAGCACGCTGTCGATCAGCGCGCATTGCAGGCTGGTGCGGTCCAGCACGAGGTAGCTGAGGGTCGAGGTGTCGGGATCGAAGAAGGCTTCGATCTCCATTTGCGAGGTACGGGGCTCGGTCGGCGTCATGCGTTGTCGATTTGGGGTTGAGACGGGATCGGCTCCCCTGTCTCAAGACTCGTGCCAACGGCGAGGTGTGCCGCAAAGTGCTGATTTTCTTGTGATTTCCATGTGCGCCATGCCGGATTGCGCGCTGCCGGGCGCCAGGCGGCGCTGCCACTTGGCAGTGATGGCAGGATTTGGCAGAATGGCACCTTCCCGATGCCGGCATGATGCCGGCCCGCCGCCAGCCCCAGGCTCCCCCCCAATGGATCCCCAAGCCAGTCTCCAGGCTCTCCTCTCCTATCTGGAGCAGGAAAGCCAGCCGATGATCGTCCTCGACACCGACTACCGCATCCTGGCCGCCAACACCGCCTACCGGAGGCAGTTCGGCGCCGTCCAGCGCCCCTACCTGGGCCAGCCCTGCTATCGGATTTCGCATGGCTACGACGTGCCGTGCGACCAGGCCGGCGAGCACTGCCCGATGCGCAAGGCCTTCGAGACGCGCGGCCCGGACCGCGTCCTGCACATCCACCACACGCCGCGCGGGCCGGAGCACGTGAATGTCGAACTGCGCCCGATCCTCGACGAGGACCAGCGGATCGTTGCCTACGTCGAGCGGCTGAGCACCGTGCGCAGCGCATCGGCCCGGCCGAGCGCGGAAGGGCTGGTGGGCCGCTCCGAGGCGTTCAACGCGGCGCTGGAGGCCGTGCAGCGCGTGGCGCCGTCTTCGCTGCCGGTGCTGCTGCTGGGCGAATCTGGCACCGGCAAGGAAATGTTCGCGCACGCGGTGCACGAGGCCAGCGCCCGCGCCGGCGGGCCGTTCGTCGTGGTGGACTGCTCGGGCCTGACCGAGTCCCTGTTCGAGAGCGAGTTGTTCGGCTACGAAAAGGGGGCATTTACGGGGGCGCTCACGCGCAAGCCGGGCCTGGTCGAGACGGCCGAGGGCGGCACGCTGTTCCTCGACGAAATGGGCGACGTGCCGCTGTCGATGCAGGTCAAGCTGCTGCGGCTGATCGAATCCGGCACCTACCGGCGCGTGGGGAGCGTGGAAACGCGGCGGGCGGACTTCCGGCTGGTCGCGGCCACGCACAAGCCGCTCGAGCAGATGGTCAGCCAGGGCCTGTTCCGGCAGGACCTTTTCTTCCGGATCGCCGCCTTCCCGATCCACCTGCCGGCGCTGCGCGAGCGGCTTGGCGACATCGCGCTGCTGGCTGAATCGATCCTGCAGCGCGGCGGCGGGCTGCGGGACCAGCTTCACCTGAGTGCGGAGGCGCTGGCGTGGATGCGCGCGTACCACTGGCCCGGCAACATCCGCGAACTGCGCAACGTGCTGGACCGCGCGCGCCTTTATGCCGATGACGGCGTCATCCGCGTGAAGGACCTGCCACCGGGGCTGGGCGAGCCGGTTCTGGCGCCGGTGGCCAGGCGCCACATGCCGGGCGCCCGGGAAAGCGACGACGAGGCATTGCGCGAACGGGTGCGCAGTTTCAAGGGCACGCGGCGCGCGCTTGCCCACGCGCTGGGCATGAGCGAGCGCAGCCTGTATCGCCGGCTCAAGGAACTGGGCATCGGCTGAGCCGCGCTTCGTCGGCAGCTGGCATTTCCCTGCCAGCGCACTGCCATTCACTGCCACCGCTGGCAGCACTGACACCCGGCTGACAGCCCCGCCGTGCCGGCGTTGCCACGCCATTTCCGCGCAAGTGATTGTTTTGTCTGCCCTTTCGGCCCACGCGCCGGGATGGCACGGAACTTGTTCATATGTCGTCATGAACGATCCCGATCAAAACCTGTTACGTCACCTGTGCTGGATCCTGGCGATCAAGATGCTGCTGCTGGCGAGCCTCTGGCTGGCCTTCGTCGCCGGGCAGCGCGTGCCGGTCGACGCCGCCGCCGCTTCCGCGCACCTGCGCTCCGCGCCCATCGTGTCCAGCCACACACGCCTGCAAGGAGCCCGTCCGTGATTTCGGAACAACTGGTGGACCTTTCCCGGCTGCAGTTCGCCGCCACCGCTCTCTATCATTTTCTGTTCGTCCCGCTCACGCTGGGCATGGTATGGCTCCTCGTCATCATGGAGACCGTCTATGTCATGACCGGCAAGGTGGTCTGGAAGGACATGACCCGCTTCTGGGGCAAGCTGTTCGGCATCAACTTCGCGCTGGGCGTGACCACGGGCATCACGCTCGAATTCCAGTTCGGCACGAACTGGGCCTACTACTCGCACTACGTGGGCGACATCTTCGGCGCGCCGCTGGCGATCGAGGGGCTGATGGCGTTCTTCCTCGAATCCACGTTCATCGGCCTGTTCTTCTTCGGCTGGGACCGCCTCTCGCGCGTGGAGCACCTCGTCGTGACCAGCCTGATGGCGCTCGGCACCAACCTGTCGGCGTTGTGGATCCTGATCGCCAACGGGTGGATGCAGAACCCCGTCGGCGCCGAATTCAACTGGCAGACGATGCGCATGGAGATGACCGACTTCTGGGCCATCGTCTTCAATCCCGACGCGCAGGCCAAGTTCGTGCACACGGTGTCGGCCGGCTATGTGACCGGGGCGATGTTCGTGCTGTCGGTGTCGGCCTGGTACCTTCTGCGCGGGCGCGACGTGGAGTTCGCCAAGCGCAGCTTCCGCGTGGCGGCGGCGTTCGGGCTGGCCAGCGTCTGCTCGGTCATCGTGCTGGGCGATGAAAGCGGCTACACGGTCGGCGAGGCGCAGCAGACCAAGATGGCCGCGATCGAGGCCATGTGGGAGACGGAGCCCGCGCCCGCGTCGTTCAACGTGGTGGCCGGCATCAACGAGGCCGCGCAGCGCAATGACTGGGCGGTGCGGATTCCCTGGGTCATGGGCCTGATCGGCACCCGGTCGGCCACCAGGGAGATCCCGGGCATTCATGAGATCCAGGCGCGCAACCGCGAGCGGATCCGCAACGGCATCGAAGCGGTGACCGCGCTGGAGACGCTGCGCAGCCATCGCGACGATGCGCGTGCGCTGGCGACCTTGAAGCGGCATCAGGCCGACCTTGGCTTCGGCCTGCTGCTCAAGCGCTATGCGACGGACGTGCGCCAGGCCACGCCGGCCATGATCGAGCGCGCCGTGCGCGACACCATTCCCCGCGTCACGCCGATGTTCTGGGCGTTCCGCGTCATGGTGGGCCTGGGCTTTGCCATGCTGGCGCTGTTCGCCCTGTCGTTCTGGACGACCCTGAAGGGCCGGTTCCGCTCGCGCCCGTGGCTGCTGCGCTGGGCGATCTGGATGCTGCCGGCGCCGTGGCTGGCTTGCGAGCTGGGCTGGTTCGTCGCCGAGTACGGCCGCCAGCCGTGGACCATCTATGGCGTACTGCCCACGCACCTGAGCGTCTCCACCCTGAGCGCGGCCAGCCTGTATGGCTCGCTGGCGGGCTTCGTCGGCTTCTACACCGTGCTACTGGTCGTCGAGGTCTATCTGATGGTCAAGTTTGCGCGGCAGGGGCCGGGCAGTCTCGGCACCGGGCGCTACGAGCGCGAGCCCGTCCACGTCCACGCGCACGCATAAGGAGAACCGGATGTTCGACTACACCACCCTGAAGCTGGTCTGGTGGCTGCTCGTCGGCGTGCTGCTCGTCGGCTTCGCCGTCATGGACGGGCACGACATGGGCGTCGGCACGCTGCTGCCCTTCGTCGGCCACGGCGACGAAGAACGGCGCGTCGTCATCAACACGGTCGGCCCGCACTGGGACGGCAACCAGGTCTGGTTCATCACCGGGGGCGGCGCCATCTTCGCGGCCTGGCCGCTGGTCTATGCCACGGCGTTCAGCGGTTTCTACTGGGCCATGCTTGCCGTGCTGTGGGCGTTGTTCTTCCGCCCGGTCGGCTTCGACTATCGCAGCAAGATCCATGATCCGCGCTGGCGCCGCACATGGGACTGGGGCCTGTTCATCGGCGGCGCCGTGCCACCGCTGATCTTCGGCGTGGCGTTCGGCAACCTGCTGCTGGGCGTGCCGTTCCATTTCGACGCGTACATGGTCTCCACCTACACCGGCAGCTTCTGGGGCCTGCTCAACCCCTTCGCCCTGCTCGCCGGCGTGGTCAGCAGCGCCATGATCACCATGCACGGCGCCGCGTACCTTGCCCACCGCACGCAGGGACGGCTGCAGGCGCGCGCGGTGCGCGCCAACGGCTGGGCGGCCCTGGTCATGTGCGTGGCCTTTGTCGCCGCGGGGCTGTGGGTCGGCAAGCTCGACGGATACCGGATCGTCTCGGCGCTCGATACGGCCGCCGTCGCGGATCCGACCGCCAAGGCCGTCGTGCGCGAGGCCGGCGGCTGGCTGGCCAACTATGCGCGCGTGCCCGCGCTGTGGCTGCTGCCCGTGCTGGGCGTGGCGGGCGCGCTGGCCGGCGCCTGGCTCCAGCGCGCGCGGCGCACGCTGGCCGCGTTCGTGGCCACCGGCCTGAGCATGACCGGCGTGATCGGCACGGCGGGGGCGAGCATGTTCCCGTTCGTCATGCCATCCAGCAGCGTGCCGGCCCACAGCCTGACGGTCTGGGACAGCGTGTCCAGCCAGCTGACGCTGACGATCATGCTGGGCGCGACCGTCCTGTTCATGCCGCTGGTGATCGGATACACGTCCTGGGCTTATCGCGTCATGCGCGGCAAGGTGACCGTGGAATACGTCAAAGCCAACGAGCATAGCGCCTACTGACATCAACGGAGTTTGCGAATGTGGTACTTCAGCTGGGTTCTCGGCGTGGGCTTTGCTGTCCTGCTCGCCATCATGAACGCCATGTGGGGCGAGAACGAGGAGGCGCGCCGCGCCAGCCGGGAAGAGGACGTATGAGCCCGCGGGCGAAAGCGCAGCGGCCCGGCATGCACTGGCCGGCATTGCTGGCGGGCGTCGCCGTCATGCTGGTCGTCAGCGTCGATCCCCGCGCGCTGATTTCGGCGAGTCCCGGCCGCACGCATCTTGCCGCGGCCCTGCTGTGCTGGGCCATGAGCGCGGCACTGGTGCGCGGTGTCGGCTTTGTCCCGGCGCACCCGGCGGGACGCTGGCTGCTCTCCGCCTGGGCGAGCGCGGCGGCGCTGGCCGGCTGCCTCGCCGCGCGCTTCGTGTAGTCTCCCGGCCCCAATCGTGTCCCCGATCGTGTCCCCGATCCCGTCCCCCTCGATCCCGACCTTGAACAGATGGAAAACGTCGTTGCCAACAGTGCGGCACTAGGTGCCGTCGTCGGCCTCATCCTGGCGCTTACCGGCGCGGGCGGCGCCATTCTCGCCGTCCCTCTGCTGCTTTTCGTCCTGCATCTGAGCGTGGCCCAGGCCGCGCCGGTTGCCTTGCTCGCGGTGGGCCTGTCCGCAGCCGTCGGGGCCTTGCTCGGACTGCGCGCCGGCATTGTGCGCTACCGCGCCGCCTTGCTGATGGCCGTGTCCGGCACGCTGTTCTCGCCCGTCGGCCTATGGTTCGCGCATCGCCTGCCGAACGGACCGTTGACGCTGCTCTTCGCCGCGGTGCTGGCGTTCGTGGCATTGCGCATGTTCAGGCAGGCCGCCGGCAGCGGGACGGCGCGCGTGGCGGACGCAGGCCAGTCCGTCCAGCCCTGCCAACTGGACAACCGCTCGGGGCGCTTTGTCTGGACCGCCTCGTGCAGCCGCGCGCTGGCGCTCTCGGGGGTGAGCGCGGGGTTTCTCTCCGGCCTGCTGGGCGTGGGTGGCGGATTTGTCATCGTTCCCGCGTTGAAGAAAGCCACCAATGCGCCGCTGCACACCATCATGGCGACATCGCTCGCAGTCATCACCTTGGTATCCGCATCAGGCGTGGTTTCGACCGCCATTGCCGGGCACATGAACTGGCAGGTAGGCATGCCGTTCGCCGCGGGCGCCGTGCTGGCCATGCTGGGCGGCCGGCTGGTCGCGAGCCGGCTGAGCGGCGCCAGGCTTCAGCAAGGCTTTGCCGTGGTGGCCGGGCTGATTGCCATCGGCATGGTGGCGAAGGTGGTCATGTCAGCCTGAGACAGGCAAACAGGCGCCCGTGGGGAAAATCCGCCGCGGATGCGCGGCGGTGTCTTACGGCTGGGATGTGGAAAGCAGAACACCGAGCGCGGCGGGCGTAGAGCATTCAGGCCGGCTTCGCGCTGTCGCCAGCTTCTCCCTCCACGTAGCGGTTGGCCCGCCAGGCATCCGGCGCGGCGGGATCCGGCCCCGCCGGGATGCAGGAACGCTCCGCCTCCATATGCATCCGGTGGCTATCGAACGACGAAATGAGTCTTGGACGCCGAAGTGTTAAGTGTTAACACTCTCGGAAAACGACGCTTTCGCTTGTCCGATGCCTTCCGATTCCACTCTCCTCGTACCGCCCTTGCCCGGCCGCGTCTCTCTCGACGTCCAGGGCGCCACCGCCATCCGGCAAGCCATCATCGACGGCGTGCTGCATCCCGGCCGGGCGGTCAATGAGACGGCGCTCGGCACCATGCTGGGCATCTCGCGGAGCACGGCGCGCACCGCGCTGAGGCTGCTCGAACTGGAGGGGCTGGTGGTCCAGCAGCAGTACAAAGGCTGGCGGATCTTTACGCCTACCGCGCAGGATGCGCTCGACCTCTACATGCTGCGCGGCGCGCTGGAGGGGGTCGCGGCCGCCACGGTGGCGCAGCGCGCGGATCCGGCCAGCCTGGCGCGCATCGCCATGCAATACGAGGCGATGCAGGCCGCCGCGACCGAAGGCGTCATGCAGCGGATGAGTGCGTCCGACCACGCCTTTCATACGCAGATCGTGCTGGAGTCTGGCAATCCCAGGCTGGTCGACCAGTATCAGCTCGTGCAGCAGCACATCAAGATCTACGTGGCCACCGCCAACCGCATCCGGGGTCGCTTCCGCGACATCGTGCATGACCACGACGCGATGAAGGACGCGATCCTGGCCGGCCACGCCGCCGACGCGGAAGGCGCCGCACGCGACCATAGCCGCGTCGCCGGCGCGATGATCGCCGACATGCTGGCCAGCGCGCCCGCGTCCGCCCTGTAACCACATCCCTTGCCTTCCCCCTCACCCTCTTCATCATGAAAATCGTCAACGCCGACGCCATCCTCGTTTCGATCCCGTTCCAGCCCATCGGCATTCCCCCGTGGAGCTGGGGAGACAAGGCGGAAAACTGCTTCGACACGCTGCTGGTCCGCATCGAGACGGACACCGGCATCGTCGGCTGGGGCGAGGCGTTCTCGCGCAACAAGGACCGGGCGCTGGCCGAGACCATCCGCACGAAGATCCTGCCGCTCGTCATCGGCAAGGAGGCGTCGGCCATCGGCCGGATCAAGCACGATCTCGAATTCAACCTGCACAACTTCGGGCGGGTGAGCGGCGTCATGAACGGCATCTCGGCCGTGGATATCGCGCTGTGGGACATCCTGGGAAAGTCCGTGAACCGCCCGCTGGTGGACCTGATCGGCGGCGCGTTCGCCGACACCTTGCCGGCATATGCGAGCCTGCTGCGCTACGCCGACGAAACGCATCTCGGCGATGCCATCGAGCAGGCGATCGGGCGCGGCTACCGGTATATCAAGCTGCACGAGATCGATCCCGGCCTGATCCGCTTTGCCGTGAACCTGGGCGCGGGACGTGCGCGCTTCATGCTCGACACCAATTGCCCGTGGCCGGTCTCCGAAGCCATCCGCCAGGCGAAGTCGCTGTCGGATGTCGACCTGATCTGGTTCGAGGAGCCGGTGTGGCCGCCGGAGAACTACAGCGGCCTGGCGCAGGTGCGGGCCGCGGGGCCGTTTCCGATCGCCGCCGGCGAGAATCAGGGCAGCCTGTTCGATATTGCCGCGATGATTGCCGCCGGCGCCATCGACATCGCGCAGCCCGACGTGGCCAAGACGGGCGGCGTGACGGAGCTGCTGAGAATCCGCGCGCTGTGCGAAGCCACCGGGGTCGATTTCGTGCCGCACTGCGCGTTGTTCGGGCCGGGGCAGGTGGCGACGTTCCACATCAATGCGGCAACCCGGTCCACGCCGGTCGTGGAGCGGCTGTACTGCGACTTCGACGAAGACCTCTACGGCGGCCGCGCCAATCCGGTGGCCGGCAATATCCGGGTGCCGACAGGCCCGGGCCTTGGCCTCGATCCGGATCCGGCCATCGTCGAAAAATACCGCGTGCGCTGACGCATCGGCGTCGCGCAACGCATCACCGATCGGACCTCAATGGTGGGACAACCAGTGAGGGAGCGGCCAGCCGCGCATTTTTATCGAATCCCCCGTCTCTCAACCATTCCAAAGAGGTAAGTCATGAGTCGTCACGTTTCGCTGTCCCGCCGCAAATTCCTCATCGCCACGCCGGCGCTTGCCACGGCCGCCGCGGCTGGCCTGGGCATCAGCCTGCCTTCGCGCGCCGCCAGCGCCGACACCACGCTTGTGCTCGGCGATCAGGCCGGGTTGCTGCGTGGCCTGGTGGAGGCGTCCGGCGTACTCAAGGACGCGGGCTTCAAGTATCGCTGGGCCAGCTTCCAGGGCGCGGCGCCATTGTTCGAGGCGCAGCGCGCGAGCGCGGTGGACGTTGCCTGGGGCGGCGACCTGCCGATCCTCGCCGCATCGGTCGGCGACCCCACCTTCAAGATCGTGACGACGCTGGGCGGGCAGGCATCGTCGCTGGGCCTGCTGGTGCAGGACGACTCCAAAATCCGGTCGGTCGCCGACCTGAAGGGCAAGACCGTGGTGATTTCGTCCGCGCGTGGCAGCGTGGCGCAATACCAGTTGTATGGCGCGCTGGCGGAGGCCGGCCTGAAACCCGACGACGTCCAGGTCCGCTTTGTGCTGCCGACCGATGCGGCAGCCGCGTTCGCGTCGCGGCAGATCGAAGTGTGGGGCACCTTCGACCCGTATTTCGGCGTGGCGCAGCAGCGCGGCGGCCGCATCCTGCGCGACGGCAGCCGGATCAACAGCGGGCTGTTCTTCGTCACCGCGCCGCAGACGTCGCTGGCCGACCCGGCCAAGCGCGCCGCGCTGGCTGAGTACCTTCGCCGCCTGCAGCAAGCCGGCGCCTGGGCGAAGAACAACGCGGAGGCCTACACACGCATCTACGGCGAGCTGACGCGCGTGCCGCCGGAAGCGGCCAAGCTCATCACGAACCGGTCGTTCATCAACATCCGCCGCTTTACCGACGATGACGTGGCCACGCTGCAGAAGGTGTCCGACGCGGCGTCCGCCTGGAACATCATTCCGAAGCGCATCGATGTCAGGTCGATCGCGGAACAATCGCTGGCGACGTGACAGGCATCGGCCAGGCATAGTCTGGGGGGCGGCGCGCGATCTCCCCGGGCTCGCCACGGGCTGCCGCGCCTTCGGTAGCGGAAAGCACTCAACGAAGCGAGTACGCGAATTCGTCGAGCTGCGTGATGGCGCTGTTCCAGCCGTCGAAGAAGCCATACTGTTCGTGCGTGGCGCGGCCCTCTTCGTCCTGGTGCATTACGCGGGCGGTATAGCGGCTTCCCTCGCCTTCGTCTTCCATCGTGATCACCGCCGTGAAGCCCAGCATGGGCTTGGTCGGACGCCAGCCCGCGGTAAGCAGCGAGGTGAAGACCAAGCGCGATTGCGGAACAACTTCGAGAAAGCTGCCCGGGTTGTCGCTGCTACCCCCGTCCGGACCCTTCATGAAGGTATGAAAGGCACCGCCCGGCCGCAGGTCGAAGGCGACAACCTCAGTCTGCCAAGGTCTCGGACACCACCATTCTTTCAACAACTCGGGCTCCGACCAGGCGCGCCACAACGCGGCGCGCGGGGCGCGCAGGACGCGGGTGATGACGAGATCACGGGAATCAGCGCTATCGGCTACGTTCTGGGTCATTTCTTTTGCTCCGCTTGATGAAGTCGTTCAACGAACCGGACCATGCGATCCGATCTGGCTTCCCACATGGCCCTTTGTTCCGCTATCCACTTTTCGGCCATCGAAAGTGTCTCCGGCCTTAGCTCGCAGGTGCGCGTGCGGCCGGCCTTCTGCGTATGGATAAGGCCGCTGCGTTCAAGCACTGTCAGGTGCTTCATGAAGGACGGCAGCGCCATGTCGAAAGGCGCTGCCAATGCGGAAACGGTTTGCGCGCCGCCGACCAGCGCGCAAACGATGGCGATACGTGTCGGATCCGACAGTGCCTGGAAGACCTCGCTGATCGGCGGTAAATACTTATCCATAAAGCTAAGTATAGGGTCGCTCAGAAGAATGCGCAATACCGGCGTCCGGGAACAGGAAGAACGCCGCCCGTCGCCGCCAACCCCGACAAAAAAGGCAGGCCGAAGCCTGCCTCAACGGTGCAAGGTGGAGAGGCCTTATTCAGCCACGACATTCGCCGACCTGGCGACGGCGCCCCATTTGTCCGTTTCGCTCCTGATGTAGCCGGCAAACTCCTCCGGCCTGGTCGCCACCACTTCCGCGCCGAGTGTCGCCAGCTTGCTCTTCACCTCCGGCATGGCGAGCACCTTGGTCAGGGCCGCGTTCAGTTGCCTGACGATCTCCGGCGAGGTGCCGGCGGGCGCGACGAGACCGCCCCACGAGGATGCGTCGAAGCCCTTCAGCACCGATTCGTCGATGGTTGGCGCGTTCGGGAACGCCGGCACGCGCTTCTTGCTCGCCACGGCGATCAGCTTGAGCTTGCCGCCCGTCACGAACGGGCGCGCGGCGACGGCGGTGGTGAACATCATGGACACCTGCCCGGCCATGACATCCGTCATCGCCGGACCATCGCCCTTGTATGGCACGTGCATCATGTCCAGCTTCAGCCCGGACTTGAACATCTCGCCGACGAGGTGGTTGGAGGAGCCGTTGCCGGCGGAAGCGAACGTGTATTTGCCCGGATTCGCCCTGACCTCCGCCACCAGCCCGCTGATGTCCGCGGCCTGAACCTTGGGTCCGGCCACCAGCACGATGGGCACGGTGGTCGTCTGGCCGATGGGCGCGAAGCTCTTGTTGACGTCGTAGTTGAGGCGCGGATAGATCGTCTGGCTGATGGCGTTGGGGCCGACGTTCGCCATCAGGAGCGTGTAGCCGTCGGCGGGCGACTTGGCGACGAACTCCGCCGCGATGTTGCCGTTGGCGCCAGGCCGGTTTTCCACGACGAATGTGCCGCCCGTGACATCCTTCAGCTTTTCGCTCAGGACACGCGCGGTGGTATCGGATGCACCGCCCGGGGGGTATGGCACGACAATGCGCACGGGCTTGTCCGGATAGGCCGCCGCCGCCGCGCCCGAGACCAGAACTGCCGCGCCGATCGCCAGGCGCCAGGAAATGTGGATTCGTGTTTTCATGGGTGTCTCCTCCAGGTTTTGATTATCGAGGTTGGATGGGTATCAGTACTGCGCCTCTTGCGAGCGGCTTGACCGTCTTGCTGTAGATGTTCAGCCAGCCCTGCTCGGCGGCGCCCAGAATCGGCGTCGCCACGGCGCGGCGCGCGGCCATCTCGTTCTCGTCGACCAGCAGGTTGAGCTGCCGGCCGGGAATGTCGATCTCGATGTCGTCGCCGTCCTTGACCAGCGCCAGCGGACCGCCCGCGGCGGCCTCGGGGCAGACCTGTCCCACGGCGACGCCCCGGTTCAGGCCCGACAACTGCCCATCGGTCACCACCGCGACCTTGCCGTTGAAGCCGGCGCCTTCGACAGCCGCGACGAACGACGAGGCCAGGGCGACGCCCGGGCCGCCGATGGGCCCCATGCCGCGCAGGCACGCCACGGTTCCGGCCGTGATCCGGCCATCGGCCAGCGCGGCAAGCGCTTCTTCCTGCGAGTGAAAGACCACGGCCTTGCCGCGGAAGCTCTCCGCCTTCTCGCCGGCATTGCCAAGTTTGAGAATGCTGCCCTCCGGCGCCAGCGAGCCCTTGAGGATGACCAGCGACGGCTTGGTCGAGACCGGATCGTCCAGCGTCCGGAGAATGGACGGCGACGGCGCCTCGTACGCATCGAGAATCGCTTGCCACGTCTTGCCCGAGACCGTCAGGCAGGTCTGCTCGATCATCGGCGCCAGCCGCTTGATCGTCGCCAGCGTGCCGCCCGCCGCTTCGAGCGCCTCGGTGCGGTGCGGGCCATTGGGCTTGACCGTTGCCAGCAGCGGGACTTCGCGCCCGAGGCGATCGAACAGCTCGTAGAGATCGACCTCCGTTCCGGCCTCTTCCGCGACGCCCTGCAGGTGGCGCAGCACATTGATCGACGTCGACAGCGCCAGCGCGACCCGCACGGCGTTGCGGAACGCCGCCGGAGTCAGGATGCTGCGCGGGGTCAGCCCCTCATTGACCATCTCGACGATGCGCGCGCCGGCTGCCCGGGCCTGGTCGACCATCGCGGGCGAGTTCGCCAGCACCGGGCTGGCGCCCGGCAGCGTCAGGCCCAGGGCCTCGCAGACGATGTGCATCGAATTCGCCGTGCCGAGACCGGCGCACACCCCGGGGCTGCGCACGGCGCGCTTGCACATCCCGTCCAGGTCCTCGAAGGAAAGCTGGCCCGTCACGTGCATGCCCACCTTCTCGAAGACGTCTTCGATGTCGACATGCTCGCCCTTGTACTGGCCGCTGGCCTGGTAGCCGCAGATCACCATGAGCGTCGGTATGTCGAGCCGCGCCGCCGCCATCATCTGCCCCGGCGTGGTCTTGTCGCAGGACGCCAGGCAGACCATGCCGTCGAGTTGCGCGCCCTCGACCTGCACTTCGATGTCGTTGACGATCAGGTCGCGCGACGGCAGGATGTAGCGCCCCTGCTTGCCCGCGCTGGTGATGAAGTCGCTGGGCGCGGCCGTGCGGATCTCGAAGGGCACGCCCCCCGCCGCGCGGATTGCCGCCTTGACCTGCGCGGACACGCCGTCGAGATGGCTGAAGCAGCTCGACAGCTCCGAGGACGTGTTGACTACCGCGATCTTGGGCTTGTCCAGGTCCACGTCGCTCAGGCCCAGCGCCTGCCACTGGGCCTTGCGCAGCGCCCATCGGGTGGTGCCCGGGTCGAAATTGCTACGGTATTTCGGGGAAGTCATTGCGGGGCTCCAAGGAAGGCACCATTGTTTTCCAGCACCTGCTGGATATCGGATACCGGCACGCGATGGACGCTGGTGCCGCGCGCCGCGGCAGCCGCGGCGGTGTGGCCGGCCGCCTCGCCCATCGCGAAGCATTGCGCGGTCACGCGGATCGAGGCCTGCGCGCCGTGGGTGGCCGACGCGCACCGGCCCGCCACCATCAGGTTGTCGAAGCCTTCCAGCAGCAGCGAGCGCAAGGGAATCTGGAAATACGTGCCGGGCGGCAGCCAGATCCACTTGGTGGCCCGGCCGGCGGCGTGATCCTCCATCGGCCACGCGCAGCAGGCGATGGCGTCGTCAAAGCGCGCGCCCTCCAGCACGTCCCGGTCGGTGAGGACATAGCTGCCGACGGTGCGCCGGCTTTCCCGGATGCCGATGACCGCGCCCGTATCCATGACAAAGGCGGACTCGAATCCGGGCACGTACTTGCGGAATGCCTTCAGGTAGGTGCAGACCTGTTCCCGCCCGGCGATTTCCGCGCGCGACATGACGCTCAGGTCGAACGGATCGGGCGACTTGCCGTCCACCGCCACTTTCGTGATGTTCAGGTGCGCGAGCCCGGGACGCTCCGCGAACACCCCGCCGGCGGTGCGGGGCAGGTCATAGCCGTCGGCGACGGCCTGTTCCAGCCGCTCGCGCAGCGCGGGGCGGCTCAAGCCGGCCAGCGCGTCGGTGTCCACCCCGCCGAACCGCATCATGGTGGTCGGAAACTGGAGATCGCCCGCCGATACTTCGCACGGCGCGCCCGCGAAGTTCACCAGGTCGGCGTCTCCCGAGCAGTCGACGAACGCCTTTGCGCGGATGGCCAGGCGCCCTTCCTTGGTCTCGATCAGCACGGCATCGACCTCGCGGCCGTTCATCGCCACGCCGGCCACCATCGCGTGAAACAGCACCTCGACCTTTGCCTCCTGGACGAGCTGGTCGAGGGCGATCTTCATGGCGAACAGGTCGTAGGGCAGCGATGCCGTCTCCAGCCACCGGGTCGGCGCCCCGAGGCCGTCGAGCCCCCGCAGCCGCTCGATGACCTCGTTGCAGAAGCCGCCCACGATCTGCCGGACCTGCGTTTCGGTGACGGCGTACAGGCCGCAGATGCTGCCCAGGCTGACCGATGTCAGCGTGCCGCCCAGGAAGCCCTCGCGCTCGAGCAGCAGCACCCTGGCGCCCGCGCGTGCCGCCGAGACGGCGGCCGCCACGCCGGCGGCACCGCCGCCCACCACGCAGACGTCGGCGGTGCGGAACACTGGCGTGGACCGGGCTGGCTCGGATACCACGCCAAATGAATACGTAGTCATTTTACCTCCAAAGAAATGCGCGATCCCAGACGATGCTGGTTCGATCACGCCCTTAACCCATATGGTTACGTAGTCATTTTATAGAAAAAAAAGCGGTTGCCAACCTCAAGATGTTGTGCGGCGCAGCACAAGGTCGTTCGGCAGCACAAACGTGTGCGGCGGAAGCTCCGGTGCCGCCATGCGCTGCTCCAGCCGCTCCACCACCTGCTCGACCATCACGGGCAGCGGCTGCTGCACGGTGCTCAGACTGATGCAATCCCATCGCGCCATCGGGATGTCGTCATATCCGACGATCCAGAGATCGTCGGGGACCTGCTTCCCGGTTCGCCTGGCAGCATCGAGGACACCGATCGCCACGATGTCGTTGGTGCAGAACACGGCGTCAAGCTCGGGGCGCTCGGCGAGCAATGTCTGCATCGCCCGCAGTCCATACTCGTAGCCGAAGTCGGTGGCATCGGCACGCACGAAAGCGCGGCTGTTGAACTGGCCGCCCAGCCCCTCGATGAACCCCCTCTCCCGCTCGCGAATCGTGCTCGCCTTGGAGCCCCGGCCCGAATCGGCGGAAATCAGCCCGATGCACCTCCGGCCCGCCGACAGGAAGTACTCGGCGACCCGCCGGCCGCCGGCATAGTTGTCGCTGACGATGGTGTCGAAGAGGTCCGTCCCCACCGAGCGGTTGATCAGGATGATCGGCTTCTCGGCGGCGACGCGGCTCAGCATCTCCCGGGATTCGTCCAGCGCGGCGGCGAAGATCACGCCGTCCGTCGCGCTTTCCGCAAGCGCGCGCACGGTCGCATCGTCCATCTTTCCGTCAACCTCCCAGACGGTGGTGCGAAAATCCCGGCTGGCGAGCCGCTCGACCAGGAGTTGCAGGAGCAGCGGGTACAGCGGATTCGACAGGCTGGCGACCACCACCGCGACGGTGCCGCTGCGGCGCGTCTTCATCTGCCGCGCGGCCGCGCTCGGCGAATATTCGTGGTCCTGGATCACCTTCAGGACGCGCGCCTTCGTCGCGGGCTTTACCGACGGCAGATCCTGCAGCACGCGGGACACGGTGGTCTGGGACACACCGGCCAGGCGAGCGATGTCGATACTGGTAAGCCTCTTGTTCATGTTGCGTGATTCGCGTCGCGATGTAGTCGGCGCCTGTGATTCTAATGGAACGCCGCGGGAACCAGTCCAAATGCGAAACTGGCGGCGCCGCGGCAACCGACTGGAGGAATTCCGACGGGCCCGAGGCGAGCGGATGCGGGTAACATTGGGCGACGTGATGCGCCCGATACAAGCCCCCGACACCGGCGCCCGATACCACCGCCCCGACTCATGGATTACTTCTCTGCCGTCCGCGCCTTTCTCCTCGCCGGCGATCTCCAGAGCTTCAGCAAGACCGCGCAGCAGATGTCGCTGAAGACATCGACCGTCTCCCGGTACGTGTCCGAGCTAGAGGCGGATCTCGGCATTGCCCTGTTCAATCGCTCCACGCGCGGCCTGGTGCTGACCGAGGGCGGGCGCGTGTTCCGCGAGCGCGCGATGGTGGCGATGGAAGCGATGGAGGAAGCCCGCAGCATGGCGTCGTCCCTGAACGCCTCGCCGCAAGGCATGCTGCGCGTCACCGTGCCCACGTCGTTCGGCCGCAAGCACGTGGTCAGACATCTGCCCGCCTTCATCGGGCAGTATCCCCGCATCAGCGTCGATCTCGTCTTCACGGATGACGTCATCAATCTTATCGACGAAGAGATCGATCTCGCATTGAGAATCGGCGTGCTGCCCGATTCCCGGCTGGTCGCGCGGCGGCTCGCTTCGCACCGGCGCATCGTCTGCGCGAGCCCGGCATACATCGCCGCGCATGGCGAGCCTTCGGAACCCGGCGACCTGACCCGGCACACGGCGCTGCGTTTTTCCCGCGCCCACGACGACAAGTGGACTCTCGCCCGTGCCGATGGCAAGACACCCAGGGAATGCGCGGTTCCGGTCGTCGGCCAGGTCAGGGCCGACGACACCGACGCCCTGATTGCCCTGGCGGTAGCCGGGTGCGGCATCGCGCTCCTGCCCGCATGGAGTATCGGCACGGAGCTCGCCCGCGGCGAGCTCGTTCACCTGCTCCCCGGCTGGCAGGCCGGAGCAGGCCAGCCCGCGCCGGCGATCTGGGCGGTCTATCCGCCCAAGAAGGTGGTTTCCTCCAAGGTGCGTGCTTTCGTGGACTTCTTCGCCGAGCGCTTGAAGGACGAAGACGAACACGCCCCGCCGAACGGCCGGGGCGGCAGCTAGCCAGCCCGCTCCCGCGGGACCGATGCACGATGCGGGCTTGCCGCGCGGCAGGCCCGTGCCTGTCGCTGGTGGCGCGTCGCTGCGCGCCGGGCCGCGCGCCCGGCCGGGCGGCGCATCAATGCGCGAATCGAATATCGAGCGCGCGCAGGTACGTCTGCAGCCCGGCATCCTGGATAGGGATCACGTAGCCGTTCTCGGACGACTCGTTGAAGTGCGCATGCCAGTATCCCGGCGGCGTGACGAACACCATGCCGGGCTCCCAGTCCACCCGCTGCGGGTTGCGGATATCGCCGTGGTCGTCCAGTTCCGTGCCCACCAGCGTATAGCAGCCCGGCTGGCATTCCGAGATGAAGTCCAGCGCGATCGACTGGTGGCGGTGCGGCTTCTGCATCGTCTTCGGCGCGACCACGCCGAACATCGCCCACATCGTATGGGTCACGGTGCGCGTCTGCGGGAAGTTGGCGTTGCCGAGCAGGATGCTCACGCGGTTGCGCTGGCCGGCGCCCGGCGCCTTCAACACCTTGCGCAACTCTTCCTCGGCACGGGTGGCCGGATAGAGGGTCGGGACGAAGCGCCGCACGGTCGCGCTCGCGCCAAGATAGGCGAGCAGCGGCGCGTCGTTGACGTAGTAAAGACGCGCCGTCGAATCGGCGGCCAGTTCCACGCGTTGTCCGCCCGGAAAGGTAAAGAAGTCGCCCTTGGAAAAGCACAGGCCCGTGCTGTCTTGCGACGCGATGCCGGCGCCGTCGACGACATAGAAGACGAGCGACGTTGCGTTCGGCTCAAGCGAAATCTTCTCGCCCGCCAGCACCCGCACGAAGTTCGCGCAGAGGCCGGGGCCCGTCGCCGGGCCCTCGCAGCCGAGCTCGGCCGCGAGGTCGAGCGGCACGACGCGGGTCGGCCCGCCGTCATACAGCGACGCCGGGAACGAGCGGTATGGCACGCGCGAAATGAGCTTCGCGCCGATCGGGTTGGCCGAGGACGTGTATTCGAAATACCGGGCGTCTTCGGTAGTCGCCGGCGCGTCGAGGTTCAAGGTAGAAGTTGCGGTACGGTCCAGCATGAGTAGCTCCCAAAAAAGGTCCGGGGAAACGACAACCGGCGTCCCCGGACAGTCCGCCGGCCATCGCCAGCGTCTGGTAGCCACTATAAGAATCCGCGCCCTTCGCCAGAAGCGCTCGTCGGGGAAATCACCTTTGCGGAGAACGGCATACCGGGCTGGAGACGGGATGAAGCTGGGCGGCGTTCCGGGAAGCTGGCGGATAGTCTGGCCGCACGGCTGCGCCAACGGGTGCCTGGAGGCAGGAAGCCGTCGTCGCGCTCGGGCCCGGCCAAAGCGATCTGCTTGCTCCGGACGGCTGCTTGGCGAGCAGCCGGACCCGTTCTCTCGCGCGCGTTCCGCCGTTCTCTCCTGGTTCGTGCGTCCCCATTGTCCAACTCAATATTGGTACGTCAGTTGGACGCCAGCCGTGACACCCGCTGTATGGAAAGCAGCAGGCTTGTACACGGGCGTGCCCAAGAACACGTCATACGAAGCCCCTCCGAGTTTCCGCGTTCCGATAGCGCCCCGCATGCCGATGACCGCGCCCGCCAGTTGCGTGCCAACCAGGCCCTGCGTGGAAGGTCCATGCACCCTACCGTAGTCCAACCCGACATAGAATGCTTGCCCGCTTCCACCGAGCGGCGCCTGCAGTTCGTTGCGCCAGTAGAACCCGCGTTCGCCCGCGAGCTGGTTTTCGCCATCGAAGCCACGCACGGTATAGCGACTGCCGATGGTCAAGTCATCGATGTAATAGAGTCGGTCGTTGGTGAACTGGCCGCGTAGCGTGGTCACATACCGGAACGGCTGGTCGGCCACCTTGAACGGCACGGACAGGTTGGCATCGAGCACCATCATGCGGAAGCGCCACGTCGGGCCATCGTCGGCGGCCAGCGCATCGGATTGTGCACCGAATGCGCCGATGCCCTGGCGGAATGCCAGCGTGGCGTCGAGCTGCGACTGGCCGAAGTAATGGCGATCCGTGAAGCCAAATTCCAGCATCGTGTTGTTCCGGTGCTGCTGCGGGATCTCCGTATCCTCGATGAAGCTCTTTCCGAAACGACGCGTCAGGCGCACCTGCATGCCGAACACATCGTTCTGGCCCCGGCTCAGCACGCGATGCAGCTTCAGGTCGACGGTCTCTGATTGCCCGCTGGAAACGAACGTCGTATTGACGCCGGCAATCTGCTGAAAGTAATTGCTGCTATAGGCGGACAGCGTGGCCGTCCAGTACCCCCACGGCACAGAATAGAAACCATTCCAGCCCCGCGTGCCGTGCGCCTTGTTGCTGAACATCAGATCCTGGTTGTAGCCGATGTTGAACATGTCGTTCAGGCCCAGGGGGTTGTCGATGCCGACGCTGAGGTTGCCCTGCCACTTTCCGGTGGAGCGCGAGCCCGAGTTATCGACCGAGGCCACCAGCGTCCAGGGCTTGTTGCGTTTCACCGCGATCACGACATCGCTGCGGCCCGGCACAGAGGTGGGCACGATCTGCATATCGACGTCCTGGCTCACCACGCGCTTCATCTGCTCGAGTCCCTGCTCAAGATCGCGCAGGTTCAGCAGCTCACCCCGGGAGGTCGGGAACGCGGTCTTCCACGTGCCCCAGATATCCGGCTCCGCAAAGCGAATTTCTCCGATCACCCCTGGAATCAACGCCAGTTTGAGCACACCGGAGGACAGGTCCTGCTGAGGCACCAGTACCCGCGTGGTGACATAACCCCTCGACAGGATCGTCTGCGATAGACCCTTGACCAGCATCTCCACGCCCTGCTGGCCGACACATTCGCCCTGATAGTGATTGAGCCATTGCAGCGCAAACGCAAACGGATCCATCGGCAGCGCCGACGCACCGCGCGCCTGAAGATCTGTGGGCAGATCCCGTGGGACTTCGAGCAAGAACTGGCTGATACGGAAGCACGGCGTCTCCGTCGGCAGCGCAGGAAACTCCGCGCGGGCAATCGCTTCGGCTCGGACCGTCGGCTTTTGCACGAGCGCGGCACGCTCGCGCGCTTCCTGCTGCTGGCGAGTGCGTTGATCTTGTTCGGCATTAGACAGCGCGGCGGCCTGTCCTGGGCTGGGTGGAACCTGAGCCATCACATGCGACGGGATACTCGAAAGACCCATCGCGAGTGATGCAGCAGTTGCAATGTGCAGCGGTTTGAAAGACATCGGAGTAATGAAGACCCGGCGGATGCCTTTGCACCCGCTCAAACAACGGAAAATGGATTTGATCAACAAGGAGCCAGGACGGATACGCTTCTCTAGAACGCGACGCAGGCGAAGCTGGCTTGTGGCGACTCAGTTGCCTTGGATATCTAAATTGCCCACCGCGGCTCCCACGCTTCTACAAATGCGCCAAGAAGGCGACACACTTGATCGTTCGAGTCAATCTCAAATCGTTTCGGCAAATGCAACACCACAGCATTGGACAAGCCAGCTACTTGGGGAATACATGCCGCATGAAATAGACACGAAAGAGACCGGCTCGCTGGTTCCTCCGTTCCAGGCGGATACGGAGTACCCCAGTTCCTCAATGACGTCGCCACCAACGTCTTTCTTATGCCTTCCTTTCGGCAGCAGGGCAACCAGTGAATCAAGGGAGCTTCCCGCAAGCCGATCAGCACTAAGTACCTACTTTCGGGAATCTCTCCTCTTTCGCCAACCAGTGAAGTCAGGCGACAAAGTCGCAACTTCACTCAAGAAGCGCTGAACTCTCGTGGCACAAGACTCCATGCCTTCTTTTCAAGTGCCCCAGTATGCGGCAGCAAGAAATGATTCGACTAGCGTGCATCGTCTCATGAAAGCGCGCCTGGGATGTGGGTATGCTACCGTTGCCAAGATGCACCGCCAGGACAGGCTGGTGAGAAGAACCACAGCCCTCCGTCCATTTCCGCGTCATTCGATGGGAATGCTTTCCGAAACAAATAAAGTTGCGCTTCAGCGCTGCACCGAAGACAAGCATGCGTCGTCAGATCCACCAAAATTATACGTTTTTCAGAAATTAACCTATTCAAAACCCAAAGAAAGCCATCGCGCCTTTCTTCAAATGACTGCAAACGGTGCGGCAAAAATTGGCTCCCGAACGGAGACGAAAAATAATCCCAGATGGAATCTAGCTCCATATCCTCGCATCCCTCCGCGATGAACTCATACTGAGCATTGGACAGCATCGACACACTCCTATTGGAACTTTATTTCCACGCGCGGCCGTAGATACCACGGATTGTATCGAAGAGTTGTTGATCACATCTACTGTCCATCTCGCCTGTGCCCCTGATGTACCAACTGCTGAACTCGAACGAAAGAGAACACGGTCGGCGTCGCGAGCGATCGGCAACCCCGTACCAAAATATTCTGACGACCTAACGCCTTGCTCTGACGAAGAGCAGTCAAAAATATCTCAGCACATTCGCGCACAGTGTGTTCCGTCTACATGTTTCGCGATAAGCGCCAATGCAGTGGCACGGTAGAATCGACACGCGGTGTCCAGAATGGGATAGACACTCTGCGGGAACATCCTTGATTCACGGCAGATGGCAACAAATAAATCAATCTACAGAGGATCAAACTTAGCCAAGTACGTATCTCTAACTGATCTTATATCGGTGACGAGGTCATCGTCGTCGAAAGGTTTGCCATCACCGCTTTGCGCCTCAAATCCTTTGACCGCCTTCTTAAGCTCGCAGAGTACATCCTGCGTGAAGGGGTCTTCATAATCCAAGGAGAGACTGACTTCCTTTGCGCAGACGAACAGCGCGACTAGCAAGTAAAGTCGCGAGAACTCCCCATTGGAGAATTCTCCTTCTATCTCATCGTAGGTATACGAAAACGATTGGTATGGGCGCAGGCCGTGCCCGCTAATAGCCGAACTAAATATTCCCCTTACCAAGTTGCACAAGGAAGAATAGGAGTCAGATGCATTCATTATTTCATGAATATATTTAGTTGAATGTTCGGATACATACTACGAAACTGCATGCAATGCGGGCTGGCGCGGCATCGCACCTACTAACCAAGTCGCCCACAAAACCCACAGGAAGCCTGGCGATCACAAGAGTCAAGCGTAATCGCTTACCCCATCGCAAGTGAGGCACGTGAATCTTAAGGCTGCGATCTTTGATGGACGCCTCTCTCATCATTGACCTCAAATCATTTTTTTGAATAGTTGTAGACCTCCGGAATCTTATAATCATCAGGAAAATCAGGCCAACCGAATCTACTATCTGAAGAAATCTTTATCAAATCCTCGCGAATATCATCGAAGAAATTCATCAGATCGTGAGTGGCTAATCGCACGTCCTGCAAGCCGGCGCGTGCAGCCAACAGGTCCCCCTGCTTAGTTGCCGCCTCATAAAGCTCAATGGCATCACAAATTCGCTGCATCTTCATCTCAAACCAATCGTCAAGATTTCGTTTCCAGTTTATATGCCAATTGAACTCGTCCCTAGCCTCATCATATCCATCCAGATCATCCTCTGTTATTCCTTTCGATTTTGCCAAATCTAATAATAGTGATTTAAAAATCTCAAAATTTCGCCTCACTTTATCACCCTCCCTTGACCTGATGTTGTTTTGGCCTCATTTATCGTCCCATCGAGATTGAGTGATGCCTTGAATTTTCCGTTTCTGTCGAAAACCTCAATATGATCTTTGTGCAACCCATCTAAATACAGCTGGTCCCCTCGCGAAATATTTTCCCCAATATCACTTGTCGCTTTATAAATACTCTGCCCTTGGTATTGCTGCGAGGTCTTTCGAACCGATTCGCTCAGTTCCGACCCAAATCCATCGCTGGAAAGGTACTGCTTCATATTCCCGACCGCACCTACATTCGGCGAGTACTTTCCTGTGGTGACGCCGAAGCCAGAAGCCGCTCCGATTCCAATGTCGGCAACCAGATCGGCCACAGCCGTTACATCAAGCGGGTCGTTTCCTGCCAATCGATTCGCATTGCCAATTGCGACACTGCGCATTCGATTCAAGCTGGCGTCGCCAAAGCGCAAATCAGTGTATTCTAGGCTTTCAGCCTCGGTCCAGTTGAGCGGCCCTTTGGCTTGCAGCTCAGCCATGCGCTGCCCCTGAGCCTGCTGTTCCTCTCGCAATCCTTGGGCGACCGAAAGGCACTCGGACTGGCTTGAGCAATTCTCTACGCTTGCCCGATTCTTCTCCCACTCCGCAGCATACTTAGCCTGCACCTGCTTCTTGCAGTCTGCGTCCTTACAGGCGGTCGTTGCTTCAGCGCGTTCCTTCTTCTGAGTGTGGTTGAGGTAGTTGTATTGCGTCCCCAGCCCCCCCGCTGCCCCCGCCGCCGCCGCATCCTGTATCGTACCGCCCACCGCAGCGCCAGCCCCCGCCGCCACGATGGTCCCCGCGATCTGCACCAGCGCCTTGCGGTCCTGCTCGGACAGTGTCTGCAAGTCCGGGTTATTCAGGATCTGCTGGCCCACCAGTTCGGCTGCCGCGGTGGCCACCGCGTCGCCAGCGGCTCCCGCCGCGAAGCTACCACCCATCGCTTGCGCCAGCAGGCCACCGATGACGGTATGGACCGCCACCTTCACTTCCGGCGGTTGATCCCGCGTCAACATGCCGACCTGGTCATACACCATCGGCGCCAGTTGCTGTGCCACCTGACTCTGCAACTGGTTCAGCTTCCGCTGATCCTTCACCTTCTGCGCATCAAAGATCTTGTCGATGCTCTGGTTGGCGTTGGCCGTGTCGCGATTCAGACTGGCAACGGTCTCGTCGGCGCTCTTGCCCGTCTTCGCCTGCTGGCCCGCGCTGTCGGTAATCTCGACAGAGCCAGCCGCAATCGCGCTCTTGGTGACGCCTGCGGCATTGCCGTCAATCGGCTTCTGCGCGTTGCCCGCCGCGGTGGCCGCGAGGCTGTTGGCCCCGCTTTGCAGCAGGTTCGCGTTGCCCGCCCAATCCACATGCGCCTGCTGCACCGGCCCAAGGTTCGGGTCGCTGGCCTGCACGCTCTTGCCGCCGCTGTAGCTCGCGACGAACGTGGTCGAATCGCTGCTGTACTCGGCTTTGTTCTCGATGTCGCTGGTGGTCAGTGTCCCGGTCTTGAGGTGGTTGTTGGCCAGGTCAGCCGTGCTCGCCAGGATGCCACCCTTCAGGTCGGTGTTGCCCTTCACGTCGACGTTGAACCCGCCCTGGCCCGCGTAGATACCGCTCTGTTCCTGCACCGAGCTATAGGTGCTGTCGGTATTGCCCTGCGTGACACTGCCGCTGGCATGTACCGTGGTGCCGTAGCAGAACGGCGGTACGCAGATGCTGGCCTGCACGCCCGACGACGATTCCTTGCTGTGGTACGTCTCGGTGTCCGGACGGCTCTCGATGTTCAGGTCCCGGCCCGCCGTGCCCTCCACGGTGTCGCCAATCAGTTGCGCGCCCTTGAGGCTGGTGTCCCGGCCGCTGACCACGGTCACCTTATCCGTGCCCACCACGTGCGCATTGTGGTTGGTCACCGCCTCGCCGTTGGCCTTGGCCTTGTTCTGGCTCGCGGCCAGCTCCAGCGTGAAGCCGTTCTGATCGCCCCCGAGGCCAAAACCCACGCCAATACTGGCATTGCTGCCCGAACTGCGGTTGTCCAGGCTGGAACGGTCCTGCGCGCTCTCCAGGTTCACGTCGCGCGCGGCGCTCAGGGTCACAGTCTTGCCCTCGATCTGCACGCCGCGCCCGCTGATGTCGCCATCGGTCGAGTAGCCCTCGGCGTCCTTCTGGCCGGAGCCGGAGCCGGTGGCGATGACGGTGACCGCGTTGCCTGCCTTGACGGTCGTGCCCTGGTTGGTGCTGGCCTGCATGTGCGATTCGCTGCTCTGGCTACCGCCGCCGATGCTCGCCGTCACCTTGACCGCGGCGGTCGGACTGGTACCGCCGCTGGTCACGGTCTGAACGCCTTGGATACCATTGGCAAGCGCCAGGCCCGCCTGCACCCCGTAGAGCGCCGCCACCCGGTCATCCTTGCCGTCTTCGATGGCCCGGGCCGCATTCTCGACGGCCTGTGCCGCCTGCACCGTGTAGCCCGATAGCGCGAGCGTCGAGCCATACTGGCTCACGCGATGACTTTCGTTCTGGCTGGCCGAGTCCGTGCCCGGATCAAGGATGACGTTCTTGCCGATCATCGTCACGTCATTGCCCGCCGCAATGTCCGCGCCGCGCGCCGTGATGTCGTCCCCGGCCACCATCGCCACGTTTCCGGTGTGACTGACCACCTGGCTGCGAATGGTGTTCTGCGTCGCCTGGTTGGTGTCGGTGTGGTGCGATTCGCTGCGCACCCCCACGGTGCCGGCATAGCCAGTGCCGCCCAGGTCGCCAATCTGTCGGCTGGAGCTGTCCGAACGCTGCGACAACGTGTCCTGCCCGGACAGGATGTCGATCTTGCCCTTGGCCGCCGACAGCGTCACGTCGCCCTCGCCAGCAATGCCGCTGCCCGCGATGGTGATGTCGCCCGTGCGCGCCTTCACGCCCACGGTGTTGCCGGTGATGACGCTTGCGTTCTGCTGGCTGCTGGCCAGATCGCCACTGGCATCGGCGCGCTGGCTGCCGTAGGGCACCATGCTCACGCCGCTGTTGTTGGGACCGCCCTCGATGTGCCGGCCAATATCGCCCAGGCTGGGCGTCGCGGTGCTGATCTTCCAGCCGCTGCTGGTGGCGCTGTTGGACTCGGTGTAGGTATCGGTGGAAGCCCGCAGCGCCACGTCGCGTGCGGCGTCCAGCACCGCGGCCTGGCCGGCGCTGATGGTGCTGCCCGAGACGAGAATGTTCCCGTCCAATGCGCGCCCGTTGGCATCGGTCTCGCCGTTGCCGGTGGCCCGCACGCGAACGTCGCCCGCGCCGCTCAGGCTGCTGCCGCTGCTGATAGTGGCCACGCTCGACGACTGGCTGCTGCTCTTGCTGTTGCTGAACGATATGGCGACCTGCGGCGTGGTACCGGCCGCGGCGCCAAGCTCGCTCAGCGTCTGCTTCGCGCGCGTCACACCGCTCGGGCTCTGCTGCGCATCCCGCAGATTGTTGGCCGTATCCAGCGGGGTGCCCACCAGCGCCACCGACAGGCCGCTCGACCGGCTGCTGGCGCTCGATTCCCGCGCGATGCGGTCGATGCCCTCGGCGATCGTCACGTTCTTCGTCAGGATGTCGATATGGCCGACATCCTCGTTGCCGCCCTTGCGGCCCGCGATCACGTCGCTGCCGATGACGGTGGCATCCTGGCCGGCCAGGATGGTCACGTTGCCATCGGTCGCCCCGACCGTCGAGCGCGCGTCGCTCTGCGTCACCGCCAGCACATGGCCGCTTGCGCTGCCGCCGCTGCTGCCCACCGACACGCCGATGCCGCCGGCTCCCGCGAAGGCGGACACGCCAGACTTCGATTCCTCGTGCGAGACGCTGGATTCCCGCACGTTCTGGCCCGCCGTGATCAGCACGTTGCCCTGGGTGGACTGGAGGTTCACTGCATCCGAGCCAATGACCGCACTCTGACGGATCGTGACGTCGTTGTTGGCCTTCAGCCCAACGCTATCGCCCGCGAGCGTGCTACCCACGCCCAGGTCCTCATGGCTGCTGCTCTGGTCGTGCGTGGAGCTGCGCGAAAGGAAACCGCTGCTGCGGGTGCGGCTCTCCGACGCGGCATCGTGTACCTCGCGGGCTTCGCTCACTGTCACGCCGTCCGTTGCCACAACCGCCAGCGTGCCGCCGCCCTTGCCGTCATTACCTGCGGACACGGCGCTACCCGTGATCGCGACGCTGCCCGACCCGGTCGTCGACGCCGCAGTAATGCCGTTCGCCGCGAGAGCCATGGCGGCCAGCGTGGATTGCCCCGCGCCGATCGAGACATTGCGGCCCGCCTGGACGTTGCTGCCCTGCACCGTTTCGTCATACGACGATTGGGTGTAGCTCGATTGCTGCCGGTTCGATTGCGCCGCTTCGCTGTGCGTATGCGCATCGGTCGCATTGACGATGGCAACGTTCTGCCCGGCAACCAGCGCCGCGTTGGCACCCGACTGGACGTTGGTGTTCGTCAGCGTCATGTCTCGGCCGGCGACGGCGGTGACGCTTTGGCCGGCCTGTATGGTACTGCCCTGATTGACGACGGTCTGGTCGTGCAGATAGTCCTGTCCGCCATGCGCGGTGGCATCCTGGGTGGTGCCCGTCGCCACGGTACCGAAGCGCATGTCCCGGCCCGCGCCCAGCGCGAGGTCGTTGCCGGCGCCGAGCGTGGCGCCCGTCGACGTCAGGTCGCGCCCGGCCATCACGGCCACATTGTTCGTCCCCGAGATCGACGCCACCGCGCCAATCCCGGTGGCGCTCGCGCTATTGCCGTTGGCAAGCACGGTGGTATTCGTGATCGTCTGCGATTCATTGACGACATCGCGACCGGCGGCGACCACCACATCCTGTCCGCCAATGCGGCCGCCCAGGTTGCGCACGTCCTGCGTTGCGCTCACCACGGTCGTACCCGTGCCTCCGATGCTGCCCCGATTGACGATATCGGTACCCACCACCTGCGTGGCGATGTCACCGACGATCGTTCCGCTGTTCTCCACGTTGCCGGCAGCATTGATTGACACGGCATTGCCGGCGACCAGCGCGCCCGTTGACTGCAGGTCCACGCCGTTGCCTTGTGCCAGATACACCTTCGGCACCAGCACCGATTGTGTCGTGCCATCGGGCAACGTCACGTCCTGCGACACCATCCACACCATATCGGTGGTGAGCTGGCGCATCTGCTCGTCGGTCAGGCCCACACCCGGCGTCAGGTTGAAGGTCTTGGCATAGGTGACGCCATTGTTCATCAGCGCCTTGTACTCTTCGAGCTGGTCGGTGTAGCCCGCCAGGAACGTCCTGCCCGTCAACTGCGTGACCTGATCGCGGATCAGCTTCTCCTCGTAGAAGCCATCGCCGAGGCGCTTCTGCGTCTTCTGCGGATCGAGCCCCAACGCGTTGAGCATATAGTCGCTGGAGATGAAGTTCGTGTACTGCGTGAAGCGCGGGTCCGTGGCGACGAGGTACGTGTCGCCCGGCGTCGTGCGGATGGTATAGAGGCCGTTGGTCGGCAGTTTCAGGTTCGGGATCCCGCCGCTGGCCGTCCCGAGCGTCTGCGCGGGCCGGGCTTGCCCGGTCACACCTGTCACCGTGCTAGCCCCGCCCGCACTGACCGCAGCCGCGCCGCCCGCGCTACCGGAGACGCCCGCCAGCTGCGTGCCGCTTGCACCTCCCCCCGTGACACTGCTACCGGTGACGGCCGCACCCACGGCATTGACCGATGCCACGGTCACGTTCTGGGCCGTGGTCTGCACCGTCTGATTGGCCGTGGCAATGGCGGGCAGCGCCATCACCGTAGTTGGCGCCTGCGGCTCGCCGGGGAGCGCCACAACTTGTATGTCCTGGCTGCCGCCGGTACGCTGGTGCCAGTAGAAAGTCGAGGTGTCCTCGGTCGTCACCGTTTGCTGAAGCACCGTACCGACATCCTGAACCCCGCCATTGGCTGCCACCCGGACCAGATTTCCGCCCGCCGCCATGGTCGAGGACTGGTTCAGGATATTGCCGCCATTGCTATTGATGCGGATGCTGCCGCCCGCCTGGATCTTCGCCGGATCAGTGGCGCTGACGAGCTGGTCCGTTGCCGTCATGGTGACGGTGGTGCGGGAGATCTCGTTGTAGTCGTGCCCGAAGTTCGCCTGCCGCACCAGATCCGGGCGGATATTGACGTTCGGGTCCCAGTCAGGCCAGAACGTAATGCTGTAGGTCGTACCGTTGTCCGTGATCGACTGGTAGTACTGTGTCGGATTGACTGTCAGCGGGCGCGTGCAGATCAGCGTACTCGGATCACAGTTCGCCCCCGTCGGCATGCCGTTGTATTCCTCGATCGGGGATTGCGTGAAGGACAGCGTCTGGCTGGTGGTGTTCAGGCTCGTCACCGTCGACTTGTCCACGGTCACCGTGACTGGCGCGCGCAGCGCGTTGGTTTGCGGTGTGCTGATCTGCGCGTTCTGCGCACTCCAGTTCCAGCCGGGGAAGGTGACGCTGGAATGCGAGTTCAGGTCGATGTCAATGAGTCCCGCTTGCCAGAGCGTGAGTGTCTGGACGGCAGTCTGCACGGGCGTGCCAGGCGTGGTCACGATGCTCGTTCGCGTGTTGCTGACCTGATTGGCGGCGATGTCGATATCGCCATCGGCCTCGATGTTGGCCGAGCGATTGATGAGCGTATTGACCTGGTTGGCCAGCAGTCCCGTGTTGGAGTCGCGCGTGCCATCACGGGCGATTTGCAGGTTGCCCGCGCTGTAGAGCGTAGCCCCCTCGAGGTTCTGGACGGAGTTGGTCGCGTAGAGCTTCAGGTTCTGGACCGCCGCCATCAGCGCCGCCGCACCATTGTTGACGATGTCCGTTCCCTGTGCCTGGACGTTGTTGCCGATCACCGTGCCGGTGTTGACCACCGTCGGGCTGCCGATCAGGACTGCATCACCCTCGATGCGTCCGGTATTCGACACGATGTTGCTGGCCGTGACGGTGGTATTGGCAGAGTTGATATCGGCGCCGGCTGCGTTTACCACATTGGCCCCGGAGACAGTCAGGGCGCCTGCCGCCGCCAAGGTCGCGGTATTGGCGAGCGTGCCGCTGGCGGCGACCCGCATATCCCTGTTGGCGCGCAGCAGATTGCTCGCATCGTTGGTGTAATCCCCGGCCACGTTCAGCGTCAGGTCGCGCCCGGCGATCATTGTCCCGCTGCCGGACACGGCACCGCCCACGACGACATCCTGGTTCGCCTTCACCGCGCCGCCCAGGTTGGACAGGGATGCCACATTGAGCTTGACGTCCGTGCTACCCAATACCTGGCCACCGGCGTTGTTGAACGTCGCGCCAGCCTGGTTGAGCGTCAGGCCCTGGCCATATAGCGTGCCACCACGATTGTCGAGCTGCGACGTGATGTTCAGGGCGAGTGCGCCACCTGCCGCCACCAGCCCACCCGCGGCGCCATCGGTGTTGTTGGCCAGCGCCTGCGCACCGATGGTGACATCACCGTTGCCGCCGAGCTTGCCCGCGGTGTTGGTGAATGCATTCGTCGCCGTCACGGTCGTCACGCCATCGCCGGCGTTGACCAGCAGGCCCCGAGTATTGTCAACGCTGGTGGCCGAGATGTTGACCTCCCCATGAAGGCCATTGGCCGCCAGCTTGCCGCCCTGGTTGACCACGGCCCCGGTCGCGACCGCGGCGAGGTTGCCGGCGGTCTGTGCCGAGCCGGCGGTATTGTCCACGGTGCCACCGCTGGCTAGTGTGAGTCCGGTCTGGCCGTATATGCTGCCTTGCCGGTTGCCGAGATTGCCGCTCGTGATTGCAGTCGCCGTACCCTGGGCGGTGATCGTGCCCTGACTGTTGTCGAGCGTCGTGGCCTGCGCCTGCAGGCTACCGTTGGTCTGGATCGCGCCCGCGGCATTGGCGAGGGTTCCCTGGCTTGCCACTGCCAGCGTACCGGTGCCCGCGTGCGCCACCGACCCGCTGTCATTGACCAGGGTGCCGGCGCCAATGGTCAAATTGGCGCCATTGGCCGCGATGATGCCGCCCGTATTGTCGAGCTTGGCGCCGGCGGTAACGATTGTGTCATTCTGACCGTACTGCTTGATCGTGCCCCCACGGTTGGACAGGTCTCCTGCGGTCGAGACGTTGACGCTGTCGCCATCGAGCCAGCCATCTGTGTTGTCCAGGGAAGCCGCGCCCAGCGTCGTGGTCGCCGCCGAGATGAAACCGCCACGATTGCTCGTTGTCCCGGTGCTGGCCAACGACAGCACCCCACCGGCGGTCAAGCTGCCGGTGTCGTTGGCGATGGTTTGAGCGTTGAGGGTTGCGTCATCCCGGGCGGATATCACCCCCTGATTGACGATGGATGTGCCTGCATTCAGCGCCAGCGCGCCATTGCCGCCAATGAGCCCCGCCGCAGATGTTGCACCGGGTGCATTCAGGATCTGCTGCCGCGCCGTGACCTGGGTCAGGCCATCGCCCGCATTGGCGATGCGTCCGCCGGTGTTGTCAACGCTTGCGGCCGACACGGACAACGCTCCATCCGCACTGGCGGACTCGATGCGCCCGCCCGCGTTGGTCAGTGCGCCCGCAGCTTGCAGGGTGAGTCCATCGCCCGCATGCAGGGTCGCGCTGGTATTGTCCACCGCGCCTTGTACCGTGAGCGCCAGCGCCTTCTGAGCCGATACGGTGCCGCCGGCGCCGTCAAGCGATCCGAGCTGTGCGGTCAGCGCGCCGTTGGTCTGGATGACACCGCCCGCGTTGATGACTGGACCTTGACTGGCCATCGCCAGCGTCCCTGCACCGGCGTGGGAGACCTGGCCACCGTCGTTGGTCAGGCTGCCCGCATTGACCGTCAGGTTCTGGCCATTGGCGGCAATGGTGCCTCCCGTGTTGTCCAGCTTGCCGCCTGCGGTGATGGTGGTATCGGCCTGACCGTACTGCTTCAGGCTGCCGCCCTGGTTGATCAGGTCGCCCGTCGCCTGGATGGCAAGCTGACCGCCTTCGATCTGGCCAGCAGTATTGTCGAGCGACTGGGCGGCGACAGCGACGCTGCTCCCCGATACCACGCCTTGACGGCTGCTCATGCCGCCAGCGGCGGTTGCCGTGAGCGCGCCACCCGCGCTGAGCGTCCCGGTGTCGTTGTTGAGCGAGGCGGCATGCACCGTGGCATCGCCCTGCGCGTTGACCTGGCCGTGATTGATCAGGTCACTAGCGGTCAATCGCAGGTTCCCGTTGCCGCCAATGACGCCGCCTTGGGCGCCGCTGGCGGTGGTGCCAGCCGTATTGATGAGCATGCCGGCCGTCTGGATCGACAGGCCATCCGCATTGAGCGACACCATGCGCCCGGCCGTGTTGTCCACCGATGCGGCCGTGGCCGTGAGCGCACCGCCCGCCTGGACCGTGCCCTGCATATTGTTGACTGCGCCCGCCGATTGAATCGTCGTGGCGCCCTGCGACACGATCTGGCCACCCTGGTTGGACAGGCTGCCGGCGCTCAGGCTGGTGGCCGCGCCACTGGACATCTGGCCCCGGTCGTTGACGAGCGCCCCCTGCGCATTGACGACCAGGGCCGCGCCCGCGGCAGCCGTCGCCCCCGTCAGATCGAGATTGCCGGCGCTTGCGGTGAGGCCCAGATTGCCATTTGTCGCGGTCTGGCTGCCTGCCAGGCTGACACTGGCGCCCTGGATTGTGGCGTTCCCGCTTGCCAGGTTCCGGCCTGTGGCAGACACGGCCCCGGTTGCGCTCACCGTCAGGTCGGCTGCCGGGCCCGGCGTGCCATCCGGGTTCAAACCAGCCGCGAGTGTGCCCGTCGATGCCACACTCTGCGCTTGGATGCCAAGCGACTGTTGCGCCGCCAGCGTGCCACCGTTGGAGAATGCGCCGTCGGTGCGAAGCGAGGCAGCACCGGCCGAATACGTCGTGCCGCTATTGTCGATGCCGTCGCGTGCCGAGACCGCGAGATTGCCGATGGTGTTCGTCTGGCCGGCCAGTACGAGCTTGCCTTGCGCGGTCAGCGTCAGCTCGCCGGCCTGCGCCGCCAGCACACCCCGATTCGAGACCCCGACACCAAGCTCCGTTGACGCCAGCAGGATCTTGTTGGCGTACATGCCGCCCAGCTCGCTCACGTCGATGCCGACCGCCGGGGCCGGTCCGTTGCCAGCGATCGCGCCAGCTGACAGCGCGTTGTAGTCGACCTGGTTCGCGCCGGCCACCACGTTGAGCCTGTTCGCATAGATCGCGGCATTGGCCTTGACCGCACGCGCGATCAGGTCCACCTGGTCGGTGCTCGCAGCATTGAGGCCGGCGCCCTCGACGCTGATCTGGCCGCCGGTCACACGGAAGGCATCCAGGCTGCCACTGCCGCCGTAGACGGGCGTGCCGGTGGTCAGCGTCACGCGGCTGGTGTTGATGAAGCCTGCGCCGTCGACCAGCAGTCCGTTTGGATTGGCAATCACCACATCGGCCCGTCCCCCGGCCACTTCGAGGTAGCCGCGCAGCTGGCTCGGTGACGTGCTGTTGACCTGGTTGACGATGATCCGTGCCGAGCCCCCAGGCAGCAGATTGGGGTTGCCGTTGATGTAGCCAGCCTGCTGCGTGGTTGTGATCACCGGCGAGTTGTTGAGGATCGCCCCGGGCCGGTTGACGTCGAACTGCGTGTAGTGGTTCACCGACACCCCTGCCGAGGAGGGCCGCGTGATATTGACCTGCGGGAGACCATTGGCGGTCTGGATCACGCCCGGGCGATTGGCGCCGGCGTTCGGGTCGGCCACGATCTGTGCGCCGGCCACCATCGGCAGTCCCATGCAGGCCCACACCGCAAGCTGGATCGCCGGGATACCAATCCGGGTTGCGCCGGAGTTCGTCTTCGCTGTTCCTCCCGCCGGCGAGGCGGCGGCCCTGCCGGTCCCCGTGCTGCAAGCGGTTTCCGCCACGGCCATGAGCATGGCGCGTGTGCGATTGAAGACAATGCGGTAACAAAGACGATTCATGGCAACCCGGGAAGCTGGCGTGTCTAGCGGCAACGCGCTGAGATCCGCAGCAACCTAGGGGCAAACACCGTCCTACCGCGCGCAACTACAGCTGTAACCTTTTGTAACAACAAAAAACTGCGCGCAGCTTAATGTACGGTACAAAGCGCTGATACCCCCCTTTATAACTAGGTGAACTCTGATAATCCTCACAGATTTGTTGCGCCCGCAACCGAGATCGCCCGCACTGCCGCGCCGGATAAGGAAAGTGAATGGATTTGATCCAGGAGCGATGCATCCCATAGCCCCCCTGCCGCCCTGATCTGAAAATCTCTTAAATCAGATTTTTACATAACTTATAAAGCCTAAAAAATTATCTTTAAAGGGCTATTAGTAATGAGTTGCACAAGCATAAGCAGGGCGTCAGCATCGGCATTCCCGGCAATAAGGCCGAAAAAAGCGAGCGTTTCGCGGAAACCTATATTCCTGCTAATGGATCATCACCGCAGTGACAAGAAGCGCGCGCGCACAAAGATTTCGGATCATCGTAGAAGATACGTGGCGTAAGCCGGTCACGAAGCCATTCCCAAAGATGCGCCAACGGCTGCCGAGTCATTACGCGCACGAGAAAGACCCGAATCATCCCCCCGGCGGCGCGCACGACCCGCGCAGGACCAGCTCCGTCGGAATCTGGATGCGGATCCGGTCAGGCGGCACCTCGCCCTTCAACTGCCGCAGCAGTATGCGCGCGGCTTCGTTGCCGAGCGCGTGGGCGTCATAGCGGATCACGGAGACTGGCGGGGTGGCCAGTTGGGCGAGTTCGCTGTCGTTCGAGGCGATCAGCGAAATATCCTCGGGAATGCGGCGATTGCTGATGCGGATGGCCGGGAGCACGCCGGACAGCAGCGGCATGCCGAGCACGATCGCCGCGGTGGGCGGCTCCGGCAGGCTCAGCAGCATCTGCATTTCCCGGTATGCGTATTCGGTCGAGAAGCTGTCGAGCCGCAGCAGTTGCGGATCCACGGCCAGGCCGGCCTGGTCGTGGGCCTGCTGCAAACCCAGCAGGCGGTCGCGCGCCACGCGCGTGCCGCTGCCGCCGGTGATCATGGCGATGCGGCGGTGCCCCAGGCTGATCAGGTATTCGGCGGCGCGCCGGGTGCCGCTGAGGTGATCGGCGCCGACGGCATTGACCGGGGCGTCGAGTTCGCGCTCGAGCAGCACCACGGGCAGGTTGCCGGAGCGGATGTTGGCCAGCACCTTGCCGTTGGATTCGTCCTGCACCGCGAAGATGACGCCGTCGGCGCCACGTTGCCGGAACAGGTCGAGCAGCGCGAGTTCGCGCTCGCTGCTGCCGTCGCTGCTGGCCACCATGATCATGTAGCCGTGTTCGCTGAGGATGCCTTCGGCACCCTTGACCATCGCCGAATAGATCGGGTTGCGGATGTCGGAGAAGATGAAGCCGATCATGCGCGCGGACACGCCCCGCATGCTCTGCGCCGCCACGCTGGGCTTCCATCCCAGTTCGTCGATGGCGGCCTGGACGCGCACGCGCACGTCCTCCGCCACGGTAGGCACCCCGTTCGCCACGCGCGAGACGGTCGCTATCGCGACGCCCGCCGCGCGGGCGACGTCATGGACAGTCACGCGCTTGGTCAAATCGGCTTCCGGATCAGAATCAAAAGGCTTCTTGGAACAGATTCCGGAAATCGGCAAGGGTCGTCTTCCGGGGATTCCAGCGATTATAGTTGGCCTGCACGCACAACTCCGCCATCCCCTCCAGCTTGTCCCCGGTCACGCCCGCGTCGCGCAGGCGGCGCGGGATGCCAAGGTCCGCGCAAAGCGCCTCGATGGCTTCCACCGCCATGCGCGCGGCGTCGAGCACCGGCAGCCCTTGCACGGGCCGTCCCATTGCGGCCGCCACCTTCGCATACTTGGCGGGATTGGCGATCAGGTTGAAGCGCGCCACCGCCGGCAGGCACAGCGCATTGGACAACCCGTGCGACAGGTGGAACTCCGCACCGACGAAACGCGCCATGCAGTGCACGTTCCCCAGGCCGGTCTGCCCGAACGTGATGCCGGCCAGCGCCGAGCCACACAGCATGTTGGTGGCGGCCTCCAGGTTCTCCCGGTCGGCCACGAACTGGCGGATGTTCCCCGCCAGCAGTTCGATCGCCTGGATATTGATGGCGTCGGTGATCAGGTTGGACTGGCGCGAGATGTACGACTCGAACGCATGGACGAAGGCATCGATGCCGGAGTGCGCCGCCACGTGGCCCGGCACGGTGCGCAGCGCCAGCGGATCGAGGATCGCGAATGCCGCCGGGTTGAGCGCGGCATGGCGGATCGACATCTTGAGGTTCTTTTCCGTATCCGTGATGACGCAGGAGCCCGATACCTCCGAGCCCGTGCCCGCCGTGGTCGGAATCGCGATCAGCGGCGGCGGCGCGATCGAGAATGCCTCGATGCCCTCGTAGTCATGGATGCGGCCGCCGTTGGCGAGCACGATGCCGACCGCCTTGGCCACGTCGATGGTGCTGCCGCCGCCGATGGCGATGATGGCCGTGGCCTCGTGCGCGCGGCAGACCTCCAGCGCGCGCGCCACGGTATGCGCGCTCGGGTCGGGTTCGATCTCCGAGTAGGTGGCGATGGCCACGCCCTCGCGCTCCAGCAGCGCGGCCACGCGCCCGTAGAAATCGCTGGCGAGCAGCGCGGCATCCACCGCGATGAACACGCGCTTGCAGCCACGATCGCGCACGATGGTGGCGATTTTTTCATGGGACCCGGCGCCCATGTAGATGCGAGTCGGGCAAAAGAAGGTGGAGATATCGGTAATGGACATGAAAAGATAGTCGAATCGACAGGGAATCGATGGGGATCGATCAGTCGGCCGCGGAGAAGCCAGCGGCGATGGTCGTCCAGCGCTTGGTTTCCGCATGCACGAACGTGGTCAGCGCGGCCGGCGCCATGCCGCCCGGCTCCGCCGCCATGCCTTGCAGCGTGCTTTGCATGGCGGGATCCTTCATGCTGGCCACCACGGCCTGGTAGATGCGGTCGCGGATCGGCGCGGCCAGGTTGCGCGGCGCGGCGAGGCTGTACCACGTGCTCATCTGATAGCCCGGCACGCCGGATTCGCTCAGCGTCGGCACGTTCGGCAGGAAGCGCGTGCGCTGCGCGGTGGTCACCGCCAGCGCCTTGATGTTGCCGCCGGCAAGCTGGGCGTTGGCCGAGGCGGCGGAATCGAGCGCGAAGGTCACGCGGCCGCCGATGATGTCGGTCATCATCGGCGAGGCGCCCTTGTACGGTACGTGCACGGCATCGAACGACGCCTGCTTCTTCAGCAGCTCGGCGGACAGGTGCTGCGTGGTGCCGATGCCGGCCGAGCCGTAAGTCGCCTCGGCGTGATGCTCCTTCATGTAGGCAATCAGTTCCTTGACGTTGTTGACCGGCAGCGACTTGCGCACGATCAGCACGTTCGGCACGACCGCGACGGTCGTGATCTGCGTCATGTCCTTTTCGAAGTCGTAGGGCAGGTTCTTGTAGAGCGCCGGCGCCGCCGCGTGGCCCACGTTCGCCAGCAGCAGCGTGTAGCCGTCGGGCTGCGCGCGCGCCACCATCGCGGCGCCGAGCGTGCCGCCCGCGCCGGGGCGGTTGTCCACCATCACCGCTTGTCCGAGTTCGCGCTGCAACTGCGCCGCGATCGCACGCGCCACGATGTCGGTGGTGCCGCCGGGCGTGAACGGCGCCACGATGGTGATGGGCTTGGTCGGCCAGTCGGCGGCGACGGCCGGACTTGCCGCGACACCTGCCGCAGCGGCCAGCGCAACGAATGCGCCTGCCGTGCGCGCGATCTTCTTGAGGGAATGCATCATGGTCTGTCTCCAGAATTTCTTATGTTTCGGCCTGTGGCCGGGGATGCTAATCGAGTGTGACGTTGAGCCCGGACAGCAGCGTGCGCCAGGTGGCCACCGAGCCGGCCAGCAGCTCGGCCGCGCCTTCCGGCGTCTGCTGGCGCTCGGCCGGCACTTCCACGCCGGCCGGCGCGAGCCGCGCCTGGGTCTGCGGGTCGCGCACCGCGCTGCGCAGTGCCTTGTTGAGTCGCGCCACCACCGGGGCCGGCGTGCCCTTCGGCGCGAGGACCATGTTCCAGATGTCGTAGTTCAGGTCCTTGATGCCCGACTCGCCGGCGGCCGGCACGTCGGGCAGCGCACTGATCCGCCTGGGGCGCAGCACGACGACGCCCTTGACCATGCCCGACTTGATGAAGCTGGTGGACGTGGTGGTGCTGTCCACCAGGTAGTCGATGTGGCCGGCGGCCACATCGTTGAGCGCCAGGCCCGCGCCGCGGTAGTTGGCGATATTGACGTTGACGCCAAGCCTGGCATTCACCAGCACGCTGCCAAGGAACGAGCCGGAGCCCACGCCGGCCGCGCCCGCGTTCATCTTGCCGGCGTTCTGGCGCGCGTAGGCGGCGAACTGATCGAGACCCGTCGCCGGAAAATCCTTGCGCGCCGTGATGACCTGCGGCGCGTCGCCGACCGAGGCGAGCGGGATCAGGTCTTTCAGCACGTTGTAGGACAGCGACTTGTACAGCGTGGCGTTGGCGGCCAGCGTGCCAACATTGCCGATCACCAGCGTGTAGCCGTCCGGCGCGGCGCGTACCGCGCGGGCCGTGCCGAGCGTGCCGCCCGCGCCGGGCAGGTTCTCGACGACCACGGGCTGGCCGAGATCGCGCGCCATGCCCTCGGCGATGACGCGCCCGAGAATGTCGGTGGGCCCGCCC
>NZ_AQPL01000018.1:0-65572 GCF_000395345.1 Cupriavidus sp. WS
TGGGCCCGCCCGCCGCGAACGGCACGATCAGCGTCAGCGGCCTGGCGGGATACGTCTGTGCGAAGGCGCCGCCCGAGAGCAAGGCGAGCGCCGCCGCGCCGCCCGCCTTGAGGACCATGCGGCGGCCGGATGCGCGCGATGTCATGGCGGGCCTCATCAAGGATTGAAGACGACGAGACGCTCTTCGGTCATCTCGCGCATGGCGTAGTGCGGCCCTTCCTTGCCGAAGCCGCTGTCCTTGACGCCGCCGAACGGCATCACGTCCGAGCGCGCGCTCGACGTCTCGTTGATCTGCACCGTGCCGAAGCGCAGCGTTGCCGCCGCCTTCATGGCGCGATCGATGTCCTGCGTGAAGATGCCCGCCGCCAGCCCGAACGGCGTGCTGTTGGCGCTGGCCAGCGCCGCGTCGAAATCGTCGAACGGCCGCAGCGCGATCAGCGGCGCGAACGCTTCCTGGCACCACACGCGGCCTTCGTCGGGCACGTCGGTCATGACCACCGGATCGATGACCGAGCGCCGGCGCGCGCCGCCGCACAGCACGCGCGCGCCCGCGGCGGCGGCCTCGCCAATCCACGTCTCGGCGCGGATCGCCGCCTGTTCGCTGATCAGCGGCCCCACGCGCGTGGCCGGATCGCGCGGATCGCCGGCGACCAGCGTCCCGGCGAACGCGACCAGGCGCTGCGCGACCTCGTCGGCAATGCGGCGGTCCACATACAGGCGCTGCACGGACGTGCAGACCTGCCCGGCCTTGCGCAGGCCGGCATTGGCGATCCTGGGAATGGCGCGATCCAGATCGGCATCGGCCGCGACGAACGTGCTGGCAATGCTGCCCAGCTCCATCTGCGTGCGGCGCAGGCCGGCCGCGCGCTGGATGATGCGGCCGACGCGCGTGCTGCCGGTGAACGTGTAGAAGGCCACGTCCTGCTCTTCCAGCAACCACGTTCCCACCGTGTCGCCCTCGCCTTGCAGGATCGACAGGAACGGCGCCGGCATGCCGGCCTCCAGCAGCACCTGGCCCAGCAGCGCGCTGGTCAGCGGCGTGAAGGCCGACGGCTTGAGGACGACCGCGTTGCCTGCCGCGTACGCGGGCCCCACCTTGTGCAGCACGGTATTGAGCGGCGAATTGAACGGGGTGATGGCGCACACCACGCCCACCGGAAAACGCTGCGTGAAGCCGATGCGCTTGTGCGCGCCGGGGCTGGCGGCGAACGGCACCACTTCCCCGGTCAACTGCGTGGATTCGTTGGCGCACAGGGTCAGCGTGACCTTAGCGCGGTCGACCTCGTTGTTGGCATCGACCAGCGTAAAGCCGGCTTCGGTGGTCATCGCATCGACAAAGCGGCTGCGCCACGCTTCCAGCAGATCCGCCGCGCGCCGCAGCACCAAGCTGCGGTCGTAGGGCGCCTGCGGGCCGGCATCGACCGCCTCTTTGGCAATGCGCACGGCCTGCGAGACCTGCTCGCGCGTGGCGGAGGACAGCGTGGCAATGGTCTCGCCGGTGAACTTGTCGTCCACGTCGAAGCGGTCGCCGGAGTCGACCCAGTTGCCGTTGATCAGATTACCAGTGGGGGGAAGGGTGTCGGCGGGAAAGCGGGAGGTACGCATCGGGACTTTTTTGGGCTGGGGAAAGCCTGTTGAGAAAACGTTTTCTCATATTCGCCGCATCAGGCATGGAAGTCAAACCATACGATGCCCGGGATTACCCCTATTTATCCCTGATTTCCGTGGGTATGCGCTGATCTTCCGCCAGACAGCATGGCGGCCAATTGAGCGTCGCCCGTCATTTTGAGGAAACGTTTCCCATGAATGGCGACACTTGTGCTTGTGGAAGCACACCGGCGGCTGTCGTTCCCCAAGGAAGAGGTTGGCGTCGGCCACGCCGCACGCCCTGATCGCGGCCGGGACCTGCGGGGAGGGATCGGTCGCCGGCCGCACGGCGGCATCGTCATGGAAGAGAGCCAGGCGCAGGACTGGCGGCGGCGGATCGGGGCCGGATGCCGCCCGAAACCAGCGACTCCCACGAGTCCAGCATCGCCGGCGTCGTCGACGAGGCAAGTCTTGGCCCGCCAGGGCGCACCGGGCGCGCACGACAACGATCGATTTGATGAGAACGCCCGAAACACTCGCCTTATCTGCGCGAGGTGATCAATGCACCGTGCTACCTGGTGCGCTCCGGTTGCGGCTGGCGCATGTTGCCCAGGAATTCTGGCCTTGGCAGACGGTGCGTTGGCGTCGTCTCGTGAGGAACCGCGAGCGACGCCCGGATGTATCCGAGGCGACGCGCTATATCGCGATGGGCGGTGTGCTGCTGCGCAGAATCGCCCATCCTCGAATCTCGAAACAGGCTCCAAGCACTCACACGCACGGGGAACCCGTCGCGGCCCTTACCATGGCTTGAATGCTGAGGTCGACGTCTGTCTCGGTCGTTGCCCAATTCGCAACGCTGATGCGCATTGCAGTGCGGCCTTGCCATGATGTTCCGCCACACCAGCAGACACCCTCTGCCTGGAGCGAATCGATGACGGCTCGCGTTGCCTCGGACGATCCGAATGATACGAGCACCTGGTTAAGCACGACATCATTGAGTATTTCGTATCCGTGACTCGAAAGGCCGTCAGCGAACTGACGTGCAAGGCGGCAGAATTGCTCGACGAGCTCGGCAATACCGTCGCGGCCGAGATGCAGCAACGCGGCCCATATCTCGACGCCACGCGCCCGCCTGGACGATTCCGGTGTGTAGTGGGAAGGCTCACGTCCCTCCTCGGCACCCTCGGCCAGGTACGCCGCATTCGCCGACATTGCTGCCCGTAGATCCGCTGCGTTCCGAACAAGGACGATGCCACTATCATAAGGAACGTTGAGCCACTTATGGCCGTCCGTCGCCCAGGAATCCGCCTCGGCCAGGCCAGCCGTCAACACATCGAAATTCCGATTCGCAAGTGCCCAGAGACCGAAAGCACCATCGACATGGACCCAGGCGCCGGCCTGCCTTGCACGAAGGCAGATTTCCGCCGCCGGATCGAAATCACCGGTGTTCACATTACCAGCCTGGATGCAGACAATTGTGCGGCCATCGAGCGCCGGCATGCTATCGACTTTGAGCCGCCCGCGGCGGTCGGTCGGGACCAGGATAACGCGCTCGCGCCCGAGGCCGAGTAACGAGAGCGCCTTCAACACCGTCACGTGAACCTCTTCACTGACAACAACGCGAAGTTCGGGCGCCCCATAGATGCCTTTGGCTTCCACGTCCCAACCCAGACGCGAAAGAAGCGCGTGGCGCGCGGATGCCAGCCCGGTCAGGCTGGCCATGGATGCGCCACTGACAAACGCCCCTGCGACGCCTTCCGGCATGCCGAACAAGTCGCGAAGCCATTGCAGCGATACATCTTCCAGCGTCGCCGCAATCGGAGAAGTCCATCGGAAGCAGGCATTCTGGTCCCACGCCGTCGCCAGCCAGCTCGCCGCGACGGTAACTGGCAAAGCGCCACCCATCACCAGACCGAAATAACGTCCACCTGCGGTGGCGACAGTCGCAGGAGATCCGATCTCGTCGAGGCGTCGCAGGACTTCGATCGAATCAACGCCCTTTTGCGGTAGCGCATGCCTCAGTTCGTCGAGACGGCGCATGGCCTCGGGCGAGGCGATTACCGACCGATTTTTTACTGACTGCAAGTACGATATGGCTCTCTCAGAGGCGTCCTGCAAGACCCCGTGTGCCGACGATTCTTCCATAGAGACTCCATGTCTTTCCGGTGGACCAGACGCGCGCATTCGATTCTCGCGCCAGTGGCGTTTTGTCGGCATCGGAAACAGCCAATACCCTGATACAAGATACGGAAATACACGTAGTTGCCCGGGCCGCCAGCCAGCTATTTGTTGTTTGCCGCGCGCGCATGTTGTATCAGGCGCAGCAACCAACCCGCGCACGACTCCACGTACTCGTCAGCTTTTCGCCCCGGGTATCCTGCGCTTAGTTTGATGGTCAATCCTTGCCCATTCAGCCACGCCTCCACGCCCTCCAAAGCTTCGCCATCGTCAAGCATGATTTTCATGCTCTCCAGATTCCCGTTGTTCTCTACTATGCCATTGTCAGCATGCATGGTTCGCTCCCAGATTCATGCCTCCGCATCGATGCGGCGTGAAGTCCAGAGGATCGATGGATCGCACTTCATTTCCCGACAAGATCGGGTCGGGAAATGTCGTTGGCGCAAAACTCCGCTTATGCACGGCCGCGGTACGAACGAAGCAACAGGAACTGCAATAACGATCCCAGCAAGAAAATCCCCAGCCACGCGGCAAGCGCGCCACGCACGACGGGGGACTCAGGACCACTCGCCAGGGGATGGCTGACAGGCAACCGCGTCAGCGTCTCATTGATCCCGGGGACTAACAACAGAAAGAAACTGAACGTGAATGCGAACTGGGACAGGTATCGCCGCGCATGCCCCAGGATTCCTATCCGCGGAACGAATACGCCGCCCAATATCGCAACCAGCGCAACGATGCCCAGTGCGTGGCCGACATTGAAACCGCCTGTGCTGGACAAGCCAAACGATGTGAGTACCGAGACCACCATGCCGGACAAGTAGATCCTGGTGGACAGGTTGGTGCTATCCATTTTCTGATATCGGGCGAAGCTATAGAGACCCGCTGCGAAAGTCGCCAGGCTGAGAATGGTGTGACTCGCGCCCAACGCGGAGATGGGATGAGGCATAGGACAATGACTCCTTCTGAAGGTAAGAAAGGCCCCCCGATCGCCGCAACGCGGGCGACAGCATGGATGAATGCACGGGCGACAATGACGACTTACAAAACAAACAACCAACTAGTTGGTCGATACAGCAATTCAAAAATTAGGCGCCGTAGCGCCCGCATGGGTGGTGGATGTTCAACTGACCGCGCTTAAGCGACTTATTGCCACTCTCGAAATGGCCTGAAACGACTCCGCATTGCCCAAGGCTCTTGCCGTCAGCATCGCGCCATGTATCGTGGACATGAAGGTCTGAGCCTCAACAAACGCGCTATCGCACAACTTGAACTGAGACCTTGCCACACCACTGTCCAGAACCGTGGCGATCCAGGTCGTCAAGTCGTTGAAATAACCCCTGACCTGGTCCGCAATCTCTTGCGGGATCATGGGCAATTCTGTAGCAAGCATGACGCAAATGCACATTGACGATGTGCCATCGCGGATGCATTCGGCCCAATAATTGGCGTAGGCCATCAATCGTGCCAAGGGATCCTCGATGTTCCGGTCGAGAGCTGCCAATCCTTCCCGAGCCTGCTGCCGGTGCCGCGTGACCACCGTCAGCACCAAGTCCGCTTTGCTCGGGAAATGATGATGGATGCTGGGCTTTCCGATGTGCACCAGTTTGGACAGATCCGCATAACTGAACCCGTGATAGCCGCCTGCGACAAGCAGTTGCTTCGTGTGCTCTGCAATTTCGGTCGCCCGGGGGGACAGATCAACGCTCATGGATACTCATCCGAGTTACTTATAAGGCATGCATGGAATGTGTCATGCGCGCTTGCTATCTCAACCAACCCAGCCAATCTACTAGTTGGTCGGTTCCGTGTCAATCCTTCGGATGGTCGTTGTTGATCCATCCCGACCGGAATGACGTCACGCGGCCTCCGGGACGTGGCTTTGCGATGTCAGATTCCGTCGCCGGGCAGCGCATCGACTTTCCCCGCCCCACGTCCGGCAAAATGTTGCGTTACCCACCGCTCGCAAATGTCCCATAGCTCGGGTGCCCCCCTTTTGATGACGGGACCATATCGGGAGATAACCTGCTCAAGCGAGACGCCATTCTCCGTCCAGGTCCCGCCGCCGGTGAATATGTTGATGAGCAGCGGCTGAAAGCGATCAAGCGCCTTCGCGAACTTCGCGTCCTCAGTCTCAGCACGCTCAAATTCCTGCCACAGATCGAGAAACATGTCTCGTTGCGACAGCGGCAAAAGCCCGAACAGCCGTACCGCAGCCTTGAATTCTTGTTCAGCCTGCAATTCTCCACGCACCTTCCCGTGAATCGGGAAGTCGCCGACGTCAACTTCGACGACGTCATGCAGCAGGAGCATCTGTATCACGCGGTACACGTTCACAGGCCCATTGGCATACTCGCTCAACACCAGTGCGTACATTGCCAGGTGCCATGAGTGCTCGGCGGAATTCTCCTTTCGACTTTTATCGAGTAGCGGTGATTGCCGCATGACGGACTTCAACCGATCGATCTCTCTCAGAAAATTCAGTTGCTTCTCCAAGGTCGTCCGCTGCATGTTTTTTTCCTCTGAAAGTGAGGTCATAGTATGCAGAACAGGTGTCGACCTCCAGAGATACCTTGCCGCTTCTGTCATCACGACGAGGCAGCAGCAAGCTCGGCCGCGAACATGGCGGCAGCCTCGTCTATGCGACTGGCCCCGCGGCCCTCTCCGCGGCGTATGACGAGGTCAACAGCGGCACGACATTCCCGGAGTACCGCTGGGCACGGGCCGGTGACGGCGCAATGCCGGCGAAGCCACCGGGGGCTCCGCCGGCCAGCGATCCGGCATCGACCGGGCGAGCGTGCAATGGGAATTGCGCCGGACGTCAGCCGCCGAACGGCTGGCCCATTGGCTTGAGGCGGATGCCGGGCGCCAGGCGCGTCCAGGGCAGATCGGCCGGATCGGCGGTCATCGGCCCGGGGGCCTTTGCCACCAGCACCGCGTGCGCGATGCCCTGGAAGTCCGCGCGAAAATGGACCGAGCTCTTGTTCACCAGGATCTTCATCGCCTCGGGCTCGACGCCGCCAACGCGATAGAGATTGCGGTCGAGCATCTGTGCCTTGCCGCCGCTGACCACGACCTGCACGCCTTCGATGCCCAGCAGCGCCACGGGCCCGACATCGGCCTGCATGCCGTGCATCATCGGGCCGCCAAAACGGCACACGCCGTCCGACAACCCCAGCACCTCGAAACGCGCCTGCAGCGGCTCGTCGCCGGGCACGCCCGACACGCCACCAAGCGCCGCGTCGACCATCGCACCCACGCCTGCGCGATGCGCGGCCGCAGCCACCGCCGGATCCCAGATCAGCCCGATGGCCGCGCCCCGCGCGCCGTTGCGCAGCAGCGCGCGCAGCATGCCCATCGTGTTGGAATCGCCGCCGGCACCGGGGTTATCCTGGGTATCGGCGATGACCACCGGACGCGTGGCCCCCTCCGCCATGCGCATGGCTTCGCGCACCGCGTCGTCAGGCGAGAGGAACGGTACCTCCCAGGCAGACTCCTCGGCCAGCATCCTGTCGTAGAGCGACTGCACGGCAGCTTCGGCGGCGGCGTCATCCTCGCCATAGCCCCAGATCACAGGTCCGCACTCGGGAAAGTCGGCCGCCGGGAAGCCTGGCGTGAACGACAGCGACGCCACTGCGCCGGACTCCAGTTCGGCCAGCGCCGCGTACAAGCCGCGCGCCGGCTCCAGCATCGTGCACATGCCGTTGATGGGAATCAGGAACGGCAGGCGGCGGGCGGCAGCGCGCCAGCGGCGCGGGCCGGCCAGCAAGGTCTTCAGCAGTGCCGCGGCGCGCCCGCCGGTTTCCGCCATGTCGACGTGCGGATACGTGCGGTAGGCCACCAGCGCATCCGCGGCATCGAGCATGCGTTGCGTGACGTTGGCGTGGAGGTCGAGCGACGCCACCAGCGGCACGTCCGGGCCGATCACGTCGCGCAGCCGTGCCAGCAGTTCGCCTTCGCCATCGTCGGCATGCTCGGCCACCATCGCGCCATGCAGGTCCAGGTAAATGGCATCGAAGCCGCCCGCGCGGGCGGCCGCGACGATCTCGCCCGCGATGCGCTCGAACGCATCCTCGGTCACGTGCGCCGACGGACTTGCGCCGGCCCAGATCACCGGGCTCAGGGACCAGCCATTGCGCTGCGCGGCCTGGATGAAGCCACCGGCGGGGATATTCACATCGCGCAGCGCCAGCACATCGTTGCCGCGCACCAAGGCCGGAAAGCCCTCGCCGCGCTCGAAGCTGGCGTAGGTGGCCTTGGACGGCGCGAACGTATTGGTTTCGTGTTGGAAACCGGCAATCAGGATCTGGGGTACCACAGGACTCTCCATCTTCATGGTTATCTTCAGGCCGTCGCCGGGCTGCCTTGCGGCGCGGGCATGCGGTTGGCCACCAACGTCACCGCGCCGGCCACCAGCAGGGCCACCATCACCAGCAGGCCGGCCTGCATGCTGCCCGTGGCCGTGCGCACCCAGCCGATGATGGTCGGGCTCAGGAAGCCGCCGATCAGGCCTATCGTGTTGATGAGCGCGATGCCGCCGGCCGCGGCGTCGCCCTTCAGGTACTGGGACGGAATGGCCCAGAACACCGTGTAGGCCGCCCACATCATCGCCGTGGCAATCGTCATGCAGGACAGCGACACCGCCAGGTTGCCACTGGACAGCGTGGCCACGGCCAGCGCCACGGCGCCGATGAATGCGGGCACCGCGCTATGCAGGCGACGCTCGCCGCGCCGGTCCGAGCGCCGGCCGATGACGACCATGGCAATGGCGGCCGCGATATACGGGATCATCGAATACAGGCCGATCTTCATCGTGTCGGTAACGCCATCTGCCTTGAGAATGGAAGGCAGCCAGAAGCTCACCGCGTAGATGCCGCAGATCATCGTGAAGTAGGCGAAGGCCAGCAGGTAGACGCGCGGGTCGCGCGCCACCTGGCCGAACGAGTGGTGGCCTGCGCCGGGCGTGTGCAGCTCGGCGGCGAGCATGCGCTTTTCCTCGTCGGTCAGCCATCTGGCATCGGCCGGGCGATCTGCCAGCACGCGCAGGGCCAACACGCCCAGCAGCACGCACGGAAGCCCTTCCACCAGGAACATCCATTGCCAGCCTTCCAGGCCATGCGTGCCGGACAGTCCGGTCATCAGCCACGTCGACAGCGGCGAGCCGAAGATGCCGCCGAGCGGCCCGGCCAGCATCACGATGGCCATCACGCGCGCCATGCGCTGCTGCCCGTACCAGTACGTCAGGTAGAAAATCATGCCGGGCGCGAAGCCGGCCTCGAACACGCCGAGCAGAAAGCGCATCACGTAGAACGTGGTTTCGTCGCGGACGAACAACATGCAGGCCGACGTCAGGCCCCAGAGCACCAGAATGCGGCTGATGGTCTTGCGCGCACCAATACGGGGAAGCAGCAGGTTGCTGGGGATTTCGAACAGCACGTAGCCGAAGAAGAAAATGCCGGCGCCCAGCCCGTACACGGCGTCGGAAAAGCCCAGGTCGCCCTGCATCTGCAGCTTGGCGAACCCGATGTTGACGCGGTCCAGGTAGGCAAAGGTGTAGCAAAGCAGCAGGAATGGCAGCAGGCGCCAGTTCAGCTTGCGGTACAGGGCCTGCTGCGCGGCGCTGTCGTGCGCCGGCGTGGTGCGTGGGGGCAGTGTGGCAGTCATACGATTTTTCCCGTGGTCGTTCGTGGATGCGATGAACGTTGTGCTGGCGCTGTGTTTTAGTTTTCAAGCATCGTGAGTTAGACAAAACGACATAGCAAGAGCAACTTAAGTCGGTTATCGTTGCCTATTCAGCAACACGATGCATCAGGCGGACGTCGATATGCGAGAACTGAACCAACGCAGGCTGCGTTATTTCCACGAGGTGCTCACGCACGGATCGATCCGGGGCGCGGCCGACAGCATCAACACGTCGCCCTCGGTCGTCACGCGCCAGATTCGCCTGCTGGAAGAGGAAGTGGGCGCGCCACTATTCGACCGCCACGCACGCGGCGTGCAGCCTACCGAAGTGGCTCTGCATCTGCTCGAATACTGGCGGGGGTGCCGCGCGCAGCAGGAGCTGTTCGAAGACCGCCTGCAGGCATTGCGCGGCCTGCAGCACGGCCAGGTACGCATTGCCACGAGCGAAGGCTACGTCGATGGCTTGATGGACGAAGTGCTGACCGACTTCTGCGCGCAGTATCCGCGGCTCGATGTCACGGTGGATGTCCTGCCCGTCAACAACGTGCTGCAGGAGGTGGCGGAAAGCCGGGCGCATCTCGGCCTGGCCTACAACCCGCCCTCGCATGCCGACGTGCGCTGGGTGGCCACGTCGTCGCAGCCGGTGGTACTGCTGGTCCATGCCGAACATCCACTGGCACTGCGCGGCACGAATGTCGATGTGCGGGAACTGGCCGACTATCCGCTGGCGATGATGCCGCCCGCGTTCGGGCTCGGGCAGATCGTGCAGATGCTGGCGTATGCCGAGAACATCCAGATCCGTCCCACGCTGACCACCAATTCGCTGGCCGTGCTGCGGCACTTCGTCAAGCGCCATCACGGCATCACGCTGATCGGCGCGTTTGCCGCCTATCGCGAACTGGCCTCGGGCGAACTGGTGACACTACCGATTGCCCATCCGCTGTTCGAGGCTGCCAAGGCACGGTTGCTGGTGAAAACGGGAAGGCCGCTGGGCATGGCAGCGGACACGCTGCTGGACCACATCCTGCGCGACATGTCGATGTTCGCGGCCCCGGCACCGCGCGGGCGCGGACGATCCACGGCGCGCAAGTCGTCCCGAGCGTAAGAAAGCTCGGGGGTCGGCCTCGAAGACACGCGATGCGGACGTCAGCTCGCCACGCCCTGCCGCCACGTCCCGACGCGCGACGAACTTGTCCCAGCGGTGTACCAGCAGGAAGTCACCGCGCCGATCGAGGCAGCCGATCGGATGGCCGATCTTCTGCCCGGTGGCTTGCGGCGCAATGCGCGAGACGACGACGGGAGGCTGGACAGAGAAGCCATCGGGACCATCTGCACGCTGCTCGTCGACCTCATCGATAAGCGCCTCCTCAGGTCCTGACTCTCCTCGCGGACCTTGCGACAGCCGGTGCATCCAGCGCAGCCCCAACGAGCTCCTGCATGCAGCGAGCTGCCGCGGTCTGGATCCGCTCGGCTCGCACGATCACGCGCATCTTGGCAGATTCGAGCGCGGCGTTGGTGGTGCGAATCGCAACGAGGTCGCCGCGTGCGATTTCGCTGGCCGCGGCTCCCGCGGACAGAAAGGTCAAGCCCAGCCGCTTCATCACGAACCGCTTCAGCAACTCGATCGAACTGCTGGTGAGCGTCGGCGCAAGCTGAAGATTCTCCGCGAACTCGGCCAACCGGATCAACTGATGCAAGCCAAAGCCCGGGCCCATCGTCGCCAGCGAGTAGCGGCTCGCGTCCTGCAATGACGGGGTTGCACGACGCCGTGCCAGCGGATGGTCGGGCCAGGCGATGATGCAGACCGGCTGGCTTTGCTCCCGCACGATCTGAACCTCCGGATGCGCTGGCGGATTCATGGCGATACCCAGGTGCGCTTCGTCGCTGGCGACTTTCCGCACTGCCTCCGCTGCGCTCGCCAGTTCGACGTTGACTTGCACCCCGGGATACTGCTGGCCGAACGTATCGACGATGCCGTTCATCAACAGATCCATATACCCCTCTCCGGCCACCACGTTCAACGTGCCACGCCGCAGCCCGGCAAGGTCGTCGATACGCTCCCGCAGCGCCTCTTCGCTCGCCATGCGATTGCGGCAATGCGCGATGACCAGCGCAGCCGCCTCGGTGGCAATGATCCCGCGGCCTTTGCGCTCAAACAGCGCCACTCCCAGATCCTGTTCCAGCAACTGGATCTGCCGGCTGACCACGGACGGCTCAACGTTGAGCCTGTCCGCAGCGCCCCGCACCGATCCGCACATGGCGGCTTCGTAGAAATATCCCAGCCGCTTTTCATTCAGCGTTCCCGCAGTCATTGCGCCGACCTCTACTGTTGACTTTAGAGCAACGAAACTCACCGAAATCATACATTGATCGCACGGTCCGTTGCACCGATGATGCTGTACACAACAGCGGCCATCGAATGCAGAAGGAAATGCCATGCCCGACGCGCACCTATGTCAGGTGGAAGATCTCATGTCGCAGGCGGAGGCTCTGACGAGTCTCCGCAGGTACATCCATGAACGCCCCGAGCTCGCCTATCGGGAACACGCGACCGCTTCGCTCGTTGGCGAATTGCTCGGCCGATGGGGCTATGACGTAGCAACCGGCATTGGTGGCACGGGCGTGGTGGCAACCCTGACAGCCGGCCACGGTGGCCGCAGCATCGGCATACGTGCGGACATGGATGCACTACCGATTCAGGAGGCCACTGGCCTGCCTTATGCGAGTACGGTTTCCGGCGTTATGCACGCGTGTGGACACGACGGCCACACCACCATCCTTTTGGGTGCGGCGCAGTACCTCGCCACGCATCGTCGCTTCGACGGCACGCTGCGTCTCTATTTCCAGCCGGCCGAAGAAGCCGGCGTGAACAGCGGCGCCGAGCGGATGATCGCCGAAGGACTGTTCGAGCGTTTCCATTGCGATGCGGTGTTCGGCCTGCATAACCACCCCGGCCAGCCTGCCGGCAGATTCCTGTTTCGGAGCGGGCCGTTCATGGCCTCCGGAGACAAGGTCACGATCACGGTGCGCGGGAAAGGGAGCCACGCGGCACGCCCGCACCTGAGCGTGGACCCGGTTGTCGTGGCGTCGAGCATCGTCATGGCATTGCAGACGGTCGTGGCCCGCAATGTCGATCCGGGCGCCGCGGCGGTGGTCACGGTAGGCGTGCTCCAGGCCGGTACCGCGAACAACGTGATTCCCGCTTCGGCCAGGCTGGAACTGAGTGTTCGTGCATTTGACCCGCGGGTTCGTGAACTGCTGCGCCAGCGCATCGAAGCGCTGGCCAATGCCCAGGCTCACGGCTACGGCGCCACGGTCGAGATTGACTATGTCCTCGGCTACCCGGTCGTCGTCAACAGCGACGCCGAGACTGCCTTCGCCATCGAAGTGGCGCGTGAGCTTGTGGGCGATGCCGATGTCGACGCGGCCTTCGAGCCGGTCATGGCCAGCGAGGACTTTGCGTTCATGCTGCAGCAGCGCCCCGGGTGTTTCCTGCGACTCGGCAACGGCATCGGCCAGGGCATGGGCGAGGGAGGCTGCATGGTCCACAACCCGCGTTACGATTTCAACGACGCGAACCTCCCGATTGGCGCCGCCTTCTGGGCCCGGCTGGTCGAGCGATACCTGCCTGTGGCGTGAGCCGCGCATTCCATCCCATTCCCTGCAACATCAGATCCATCGTCCCGCCATGAAGCACGTTTCCCGCATTGCATTGGCTATATTGGCCGCAACCACGACGGCTCTCGCAAGCGCCGAACCCGCCTACCCGTCCAAACCTGTCAAGATCATAGTGGGTTACGCACCCGGCGGATCGGCGGATACGGTCGCGCGCCTGCTCGCCAACCGACTCTCGATCCAGATGGGACAATCGTTCGTGGTCGAGAACCGCCCCGGAGCAGCTAGCAGCATCGCCGCCAGCGGCGTCGCACGCGCGCCTGCCGATGGGTACACGCTGTTCCTTGGGTCCAACGCGAATGCCATCAATACCACGCTCTACAAGAAGCTTACCTTCGACATTCAGAAGGATTTCGCTCCCGTCGCTCTGGTGACAAGTTTCCCGAACGTCATGGTGGTCAATCCCGCACTGCCTGTGAAGACTGTTGGCGAGTTCATCGCCTACGCGAAGTCGCACCCGGACGGCGTGAACTACGGGTCCTCGGGAATCGGCTCGTCCACGCACCTGGCAGCGGAGATGTTCAAGTCGATGGCTGGCATCAAGATGGAGCATGTCCAGTACAAAGGTAGTGCGCCGGCCCTTACCGACCTCATGGCCGGCCAGGTTCAGGTGATGTTCGACAACGCACCGTCGGTGCTGCCGTTCATCCGCAGTGGCAAACTGCGCGCGCTTGCCGTTACCAGCAGCCAGCCGCAGGCATTTGCGCCGCAGGTGCCAACGGTAAGCGGTTCGGCGCTGCCGGGCTACGAGGTGAAGTCGTGGTATGGGCTGTTTGCCCCGGCCCGCACGCCGCCGGCCATCGTGAACGCGCTGAATCAGCAGATCAATGCCGCCTTGCAGGAAGCTTCCGTGCGCAGCAATCTGGCTGCCCTGGGTGCGTCCCCTGAAGGCGGGATGCCCGAGGCGATGCGCAAGCATCTGGGGCAGGAGGTCACCAAATGGGCCGTGGTGATCCGAAGCTCAGGCGTCACAGCCGAGTAAGCAACACGGCATTTTCCGAATGGCATTCTTGCGGCCGGCTACTGGTCATGGGTAAGTCGTCGGAGTTCGCCAGCTTGCCCGGCGCCTGTAACGGCGCTCTCTTTCCGCCCAGGCAATGTCGGACAGCCAGCCTCATCTGCTCGCAAGCCCCTTAGGCATCAGATTAATCCCCCGAGCTTCTTCAGAAACGCGGCGATATTCTTCTCCTCACGCTTATAGTAGGTCCACGGGCCCATACGTTGCGAAGTGACCAGCTGAGCCCGCTGCAACGATGCGAGATACAGGGACACCGTGGACTGGGACAGTCCTGCCCGCTCCTGAATGCTGCTCACGCAGACCCCATATTTGTCCGCGTCAAACTCTTGGTCTGGAAAACTCTTCCCCGGGTCTTTCAACCAACCCAATATCGCCAGACGAGTTGGATTATCCAGAGCCTTCAGTACCTCGCCGACATCGATGCTCATAAGTTGCACATTAACCTGAGAAAAATAAACCTGGGATCGATACCATCCCTCCGGACTGTATAGTATCAGGCATCGCTACCATCGCGCCGAGGACGGCAACGACGGCCTGCGTGCCATTACGACAGCAACCCCGCGCCAGGCCTCACCAGAAGCGACCGTTACCCAATGCTCGCGTTGTCGGCCCCGATGTCGGCTGATGATCGCAATGCGATAGTAACCTGCAACCGCCTCACGGGATGAGAATGCCAAGCTCCTTGCCCGCGCAAACGATGCATCACATCCTGTCATCATTAACAATTTCAAAATGACTTATGGAATCGGGTCAGGATTTTTGCACCATTTTTTTCCATGACCTCACCCGCGGGCCGGCGACCGTACTTTAAACTCAACATAATACGATCCACGCCGACGCTCCGAAACGCCTCCGGCAATTCGAAAACATATTCCGCTCCGGGCCTATATCCCAAATGCATCGGTAACGGCGGCAACGATGGCGAAGTATCAAGATCGATGTCGAACGATTGCAGGAAAGATTTGTACGCCTCACCAGATTGCCTACGAACTTCTTGGCGCCACGTCTCCACGAAAAGCGGCTATGGCTCGAGGTCCGACCCGAACCCAATCGGGTCCTTGCCCTGATGCAGGACAAGGACCCGGCTCTTACTCCTGATAGGTCGGATAGCTCGTGTAGCCCTTCTCCGTGCCTCCGTACATGGTGCCGGGATCTACCGGATTCAGCGGCCAGTTGTTCGCGATGCGTGCCGGCAGGTCCGGGTTGGCGATGAATGGGCGACCGAAAGCGATGAGATCCGCGAGACCGGCATCCAACAGGCGCACACCGCGTTCGGCGGTATATCGGCCCGCGTAGAAGATGCGACCGCTGAACGTCTCGCGGACTGCTCGCCGAAAGTCTTCTGGCAGGTCAGGAGCGTTGTTCCAATCGGCCTCGGCAATCGACAGATAGGCAATGCCCGATTGCTCCAGGAGCTTGATGGCTTCGATGTACGTGGTATGCGGATCCGCTTCGACAAGACCCAGGTAAACGCGATCTTCGTCCGTGCTTTCGAACAACGGCGCGAACCGCACGCCCAGTCGATTCTTGCCGACCACTTCCGCAACGGCCGTCACGATCTCGCGCAGGAACCGCAGACGGTTCTCCAGCGAGCCGCCATATTCATCATCACGCTTGTTGCTATGCGCGGAGATGAACTGGTTGACCAGATATCCGTTGGCGCAATGGAGTTCGACACCGTCAAACCCCGCCTCCAGGGCATTGCGGGCGGCTTGCGCATAGAGCTGGACCAGCTCCCTGACTTCCGCGGTGGTCAGGGCACGCGGCTCGGAAGGCGGCGCCAGAGTGCCTGCCCCGGGGCCGGTTTCGATGAAAACACTGACCTGTTGGGCCGGAATGGCCGATGGTGCCACAGGCGCTTCGCCGCCCGGCTGCAGCGAGGTGTGCGAAACCCGTCCGACGTGCCACAACTGCGCAAAAATGACGCCGCCCTCGTCGTGAACCGCCTTGGTGACCTTCCGCCATCCCTCAACCTGCGCGGGACTATGGATGCCTGGCGTCCAGGCATAGCCCTGGCCGCGAGGTTCGATCTGCGTACCCTCCGTGACCATGAAACCAGCCCCGGCGCGCTGACGGTAGTAGGTCGCCATCAGATCGTTGGGAATATTGCCCGGTTGCGTGCTCCGCGAGCGCGTCAGCGGCGGGAGCACGATCCGGTTCTTCAGCCTGTATGGCCCCAGGCTGGTCGCGGAAAACAGTGAGGTAGCTTTCATTTTCACATTCCTAGATATTGAGAATAATAGATGTTTAGGGTCGAAAAGCATCGTTGCCTAGAACAGACCGTGCGGCGTCTCGCTCAGACTCACGAGGATGTTCTTCTTCTGGCTGTACGCCTCCAGCATGGACTTGTGCGTCTCGCGCCCCAGACCGGACTTCTTGTAGCCACCGAACGGCGCGTGAGCAGGAATGTCATGATAGGTATTCACCCACATCCGCCCGGTTTCCACGGCGCGGGCAACCCGCAGCGCACGGTTGAGGTCTTGTGTCCAGACACCCCCCGCCAGCCCGTACTCGGAATCGTTCGCCATGGCGATGACTTCTGCTTCATCCTTGAACGGGATGACGCAAAGAACCGGTCCAAAGATCTCCTCGTACGCAACGCGCATGTCGTTTCGCACGTCCACCAGGATGGTGGGTTGAATGAAATATCCGGCGTCATGGTCACCACCGACGAGCCGGCCGCCGCCAACGAGCACGCGGGCACCTTCAGCCTGGGCGATATCGATGTAGCCGAGAATTCGCTCCATCTGCGTCTTGCTGACCTGAGCACCCATTTGCGTCTCCGGCGACATCGGATCGCCGACACGCACTGCCCGGAACTTCTCCTTCAGCTCTTCGAGGAACCGCTCGTAGATCGACGCATGAACGAACAGGCGGGCGCCAGATTCGCAGACCTGGCCCTGGTTCCAGAGAATCGCGAGCGCGGCGCCTTCCACAGCCTTGTCCCAGTTCGCATCGGGGAACACGATGTTGGCGGATTTCCCTCCCAGCTCCAGCGTGGCGGGAATGATCTTCTTTGCAGCCGCGACGGCAACGGCCTCGCCGATACGGGTCGAGCCAGTGAACGCCAGCTTCCCGATGTCGGGATGGTCGAGCAGCGGCTGGCCGGCCGAAACACCCGTACCCGTCACGATGTTCACGACGCCCGCGGGTAGCACCTTGGCAAAGATCTTTGCCAGTTCAAGGATGGTGACGGGCGTCATCTCGGACGGCTTGATCACAACGGTGTTGCCCATCGCAATTGCCGGAGCAATCTTCCAGGCCGCCATCAGAAGGGGAAAGTTCCATGGAATGACTTGCCCTACAACGCCTAGCGGCTCGCTCAGCACAATGCTGAGCGTCTTCTCATCGAGCATCACCGCTTCGTCCGAATGGCTTCGGATGACGCCAGCGAAGTATCGGAAATGATCGATGGCGAGCGGCACATCGATAGCCCGGCTTTCACGGATGGGCTTGCCCACATCGAGCGTTTCGAGCGTGGCGAAACGCTCGGCATCCGCCTCGAGCAGGTCGGCGATCTTCAGCAGCGCGGTGGAACGCTCGATCGCTGTGGTTGTACGCCACGTGCGGAATGCACGGGTGGCTGCCTTCACGGCACGATCCACATCTTCCGCGGACGCGTTCGGAATCCGGGTAAGGAACTCACCGTTGGCAGGATTGATGCTATCCAGCGTCTCGCCCGTTGCACCATCAACCCACTGATTGTCGATGAACAGGCCATAGCTGCGGTCCGGAACATAGCTCGGCGGAATGTCTTTCAAGGTTTGCACTGCGTACCTCCAGAAGTTTGAGAACAGGGCCCCGACTGCTCTGCCGTTCCGGGCCCAGGAAGCTAGCGCCATCCATATGCGCTGTGTTTTCACTCTAATTTACATATTGAGATATGTCAATATGTAAATATCATCAGATGGGGTGAGTGCCGCTCCGACCATGCCGGGGAGCGGCCAGCACGGGGCAGCGCTCCGAATCGTCCCAGCAAATCGCCCCGGCCCCGTATTGCAAATAAGAACAATTCTCGATATTATCCAGCGCTCAGCACCGTGTCTCCGGTCAACGACCATGTCCACCACCATTCGAGTTCTGTACGAGAACAACCATGACTGGCTTTGCCAATGGTTGCGCCGCCGGCTCGATTGCCGCGACGAAGCCGTGGACCTGGCGCACGACACCTTCCTGCGGTTGCTCCGCCGGCCGGACGAAGTCCCCGGCATCGGCGAGCCGCGCGCCTTCCTGACCACCATCGCCCGCGGCTTGCTGAACGACCACTGGCGCCGGCGCTCCCTCGAGGAAGCCTGGCTGGAAGCGCTGGCCGCGCTGCCCGTCGAAATGGCCGTGTCCCCCGAGAATCTGGTATCCATGCAGCAAGAGCTGCAGCATCTGGACGCCATGCTCGCCGAGCTGGCCCCCAAGGCCCGCGAGGTCTTCGTGCTGTCGCAGCTCGAGGGCCTCACCTACAAGCAGATCGCCGATCGCACCAGGCTGAGCGACCGCACCGTCAAGCGCTACATGGCGCAGGGCTTCACGTTGTGCCTGACCCTGATGTGCTGACTTGATGCGCTGACCTGCCGTGCCCACCCCCGATTCCACCACCGCGCTGGACCCTGCCGTCATTCGCGAGGCCGCGGGCTGGCTGGTGCGCCTCCATTCCGGGGAAGCGGGTCCCGCGGACCATGAAGCGTTTGAACGCTGGCGCCGCGCCAGCCCGGATCACGAACGGGCCTGGGAGCGCGCCGAAAAGCTGAGCGCGAAGTTCGGGGCGGTATCTCCCGCGCTCGGCGTGCCCGTCCTCACGCGCCAGGGCACGGTCAACCGGCGTGCCGTGGTGAAGACGCTCGCGATCCTGGGCGTGGTGGCGCCGGCCGGATGGCTGGGCGCCAGCCTGTGGCGCGGCGAAACCGGCGACGTCTACCGCGCGGCCGTGGGCGAGAACCGGCGCGTCGCCCTGGCCGATCGCAGCCTGGTGCAGCTCAATACCTCGACCGACATCGCGGTGCGCTATTCCGACGAGGCTCGCGTGCTGCAATTGCGGCAAGGAGAGATCTATATAGAGACCGCCGCCGATATCCGAAGCCCGTCACGGCCGTTTCTGGTGGAAACCAGGCAGGGCCGCCTGCGCGCGCTGGGCACGCGGTTCGTGGTGAGGGAACTGGCGCAGGGCGACAAGGACGTGACCGCGTTGACCGTGCTGGAGCATCGCGTCGAAATCACGTTGAAGTCGAGCGGCTCGCGCAGGATCGTCGGCGCCGGTGAAACCGTCGTCTTCTCGGACCAGGCCTTCGAAGCGGCGGAGTCCCCGCGGCAGCCTCCCGGCCAGCCGTCCGCCGCCGCGCCAAGCTGGACCAAAGGCATGCTGCAGGCGGACAACGCGCGGCTCGACGCCTTCCTGCGGGAGCTGGCGCGCTACCGCCCGGGGATCCTGCGCTGCGAGCCGGAGGTGGCGGGCCTCCGGGTCTCCGGCATGTTCGTGCTCGGGGATACCGACCACATCCTCGACATCATCGGCGAGACGCTTCCCGTGCGGATCGTCCGACGCACCGCGTACTGGGTCACGGTGACATCCAATACCCGGTGAGCGGGAGGACGCCCGGATTTTTTTTCGTTTCCTGCCCGACTTCGTGTCCCCTTTTGCCCCGGTCGTTCGGCATACAGGGCGTCAACGAAGTACACAGAGAGGAAACGAAGTGGTGCCGTCGCATTTTGAAGCCATTGGGAGCGCAGCCGGAGCACGCCGCGTCAGGAAAAAGACCGTCGGGCGTTTCGCGCTGACGGCAATTGCAGCCTGCATCACGGCCGGTACCGCGATGCACGCGCCGCAGGCGCATGCGCAGGCCGCCGCGCAGGAAACCCGGGACTATCGGATTGCCGCCGGCCCGCTCGCGGACGCGCTCTCGGCATTCGCCAGGGACGCCGGCGTCACGGTGTCTTTCCGCCCCGAGGATGCGGCGCGCTTGACCACGAAGGGCGTGCAGGGCCGGTACACGGCGGCCGAGGGCCTGGCGGCGCTGTTGGCGGGCACCGGCCTGCGGGCCGTACCGCAAGCTCGCGAAGGCTTCGTGATCCAGGCCGGCCAGGCTCCGGCAAACGGAGCCGCCCGCGCGCAGGCGGCCGCCGAGGCCAATCCCCAATCCGATGTCTCCACCCTCGAAGGCATCACCGTCAGCGGCGACTGGCTTGGCACCGGCCTGGAAAACAGCGTGCAGACGTTCGGCGGCGCCCGCACGCTGGTGAAACGCGATGAGATCGTCAACAGCGGCGCGTCGAACATCTCCGATGTGCTGCGCCGCATCCCGGGCGTGCAAATCAGCGGCAGCACCAGCGCCACCGGCAGCTCGGTCGGCCTGCACGTCGGGATTCGCGGGTTGAACCCCCGCAACTCGTTCCGCTCCACCATGCTGATCGACGGCATTCCCCTGGCCATGGCGCCCTACGGCCAGCCCAACCTGGTCATGTCGCCGGTCAGCATGGGGAATCTCGACTCGATCGACGTCGTCCGCGGCGGCGGCGCCGTGCGCTACGGCCCGCAGAACGTCGGCGGCATCATCAACTTCAAGACCCGCGCGATTCCGAACGCGCCGGGCCTGACCGCGGACGGGTCCGCGCGCTACAACATCTACAGCCACGGCGGATCCAACAAGCAGTACAGCGCGTTCGCCGGCACGCAGATGGACAACGGCTTCGGCGTGGCGCTGCTCTATTCGGGCCTGGACGGCGAGCAGTGGCGGGACGGCAGCCACGACAACTACAACGACGTGGCACTGAAATGGCGCTACGCCATCAGCCCGACCTCCGAGGTCTACGGCAAGCTCTCGCACTACGACGTCAAGTCGATGACGCCGGGCGGCCTGACCGCGGCGCAGTACCGGCAGAATCCGTTCCAGAATACCCACCCCACCGACTCCTGGCGGGGCAAGCGCGACCAGGTCGACATCGGCTACGTCAACTCGATCTCCGACACGCAGGAATTCGAGATCCGCAGCTACTACTACGAGAGCTCGCGCAAGAGCTCCCTGATCAACCCGGACCAGGGCCGCAACGACTTCCAGCCGCGCGACAACCAGGTGCTGGGCATCGAGCCGCGCTACACGCAGCGCCTGCAGTTCGGCCCCACCACGCACGACTTCACGGTCGGCTACCGCTATATCCACGAGAGCGGCACCGACACGCGCTACGCCACGTCGCTGGCCACCGGGCTCCAGGTCGGTCCGTCGCAGGTCTTCGACAACGGGACCAACGCGCACTCGGTCTATCTGGACGACCGGATCGCCTACGGGCGCTGGCGCGTCACGCCCGGCATCCGCTACGAGAAAATCAGCAGCGACCGGCAACCGAGCGGGACCACCAACGACACCCCCTTCGACGTCGGCAATAGCCGTGGGCTGCCCTCGTTGAACGTCGCCTACCTGGTCAACGACAAGCTCACGCTCTACACCTCGTACAGCACGTCGTTCGGCGCCGTGCAGTACACGCAGTTGAACTCGATGTCGGCGGCGAATCCGCTGAAGCCGGAAGTCGCCAAGACGGTGGAGGTCGGCGCGCGCTTCGCCGGCGAACAGGTCCACTCCGAACTGACGGCCTTCGACCTGCGCTTCGACAACCAGATCCTCTCGATTCCCGGCACCAACCCCGCCGTGTTCCGCAACCTGGGCGCGACGAACCACAACGGCGTGGAATTCGCCATCGACTACGACTTCGACAAGGCGAGTCTTCTCGCCGGCCTGAACCTGTACGCCAACTACACCTATGTGCGCGCGATTCAGAAGTCGGGCGACTTCGACGGCAAGGACGTGCCGTTCTACTCGCGCCAGACGGCGACATGGGGCGGACGCTACACCAGGCAGAACTGGGCGCTCAACGTGTTTGCCACGGTGCAGAGCAGCCAATACGCCGACACGGCCAACACCGTGCAGGAATCGGCCGACGCAACCAATGGCCGGGTGCCAGGCTTCAGCGTGTGGAACGCGCAGGTGAACTACAAGATCCCGGGCAGGAAAGGCAGCGACCTCGCCTTCGGCATCAACAACCTGTTCGACCGGCGCTATTACTCGCGCAATGTCGACACCAACGGCGGCCGCATGGTCGGCGCGCCCCGCATGGTGTACATCCAGGCGCGGCTGGCTTACTGAGCGGAACATACGCGGGGACGTTCGGTTCCGGCATGGATTGCGGCCCCGCCGCTCCACGTGATGTCAGTACAGGATGTCCAGATGCGCGCTTGATGCGGTGTGGATGACCGGGCCGCGCCCAATGCGCATCCCGCTTGTCCTGCCAGTCATCCCGCGCGCCTGGCAAGCACCTCGTCCCGCGGCCCCGCATCGACCACGCGCCCGGCCTCCACCACGACAATCGTGTCGAACCGCGCGAGCAAGCCCGGCCGATGCACCGAAGCCACGATGCATGCCGCCGGGAACGCGGCGAACATGCGGTCGAACACCCGGCCTTCGGCCTGCGGGTCGAGCGCGCTGGTCGGCTCGTCGAGCAGCAGCAGCGAACTTCCCTGCGCCGCCAGCGCGCCGCGGGCCAGTGCCAGCCGCTGCCGCTGGCCGCCGGAGAGGTTGGCGCCGCGCTCGCTGAGCGCGCTGGCGAAGCCCTCGGGAAGGCGCTGCAGCACCTCGTCGAACACGCCCGTGTGTACCGCGGCGTCCAGCGCCGCCGCGTCGGCCGGCTCGCCGAAGGTGAGATTCTCCCGCACGCTGGCCTCGAACACTTCGGCTTCCTGCGGGATCAGCGTGGCGAGCGTGCGCAGTTCGGTCCAGTCCTGGGCCGCGCCGTCGCGCCGGAGTTCGCCGTGCTGCGGGCGGTAGAGGCCGGCGAGCAAACGCAGCAGCGTGCTCTTGCCGCCGCCGCTCGGGCCGATGAGCGCGACGCGCGCGCCACGCCGCAGCAGCAGGTCGATGCCATGCAGTCCGCCGCGCGCGTCGTCGCCGTGGCGCCAGCTGGCACCATGCAGCTCCAGCGTGTGCCAGGGCGCGTCGGGCACCACGGCGGGCACCGGCGCATCCGGATCGCAGCGCACTTCCCAGATCGGCCCGGCGCTGCCATAGTCGGTGTGCATGCGCGCGAAGCTCTGGAAGTTCGAAGCCATCGCCCCGACCACCGACGCGGCCTGCTGCGCGTACTGGTAGATCATGAAGATCGTGCCCAGCAGCACCGCCTGCCCCGGCTGGCGCGACTGCAGCACGTAGACCACCACCAGGATCCAGGTCAGCCCCATGCCGAGCAGGTCCACGGTAAACCACTTGCCTTCGTTGACCATGACCGCGCGGCGCAGCGGCGCCATCACCGCCGCCATGCGGCGGTCCAGCAGCTTGCGCGAGGCGGCTTGCAGCCGCAGGCCGATCACGGTGCCGGCATTGCCGATGAGGTCGAGCAGCGCGGCGGCATAGTGGCGCTCCGCGTCGTTCTCGGCGCGCGCTAGCTGCATCAGCGCGCGGTCGAAGCGCAGGATGATAAGCGCGATGACCATGTAGCCGCTCACCGCGATCACGCCGCTGGTGCGCGACAGCAAGGCCAGCGCGACCAGCGGGCCGACGAAGTTGAAGGCGCTCTGCAGGTAGCCGAACTGGTTCTGCGCGAAGTCGGACAGCGCCCGGCTGGACTGCACCACGCGGTGCTGCAGCTCGCCCGAATGGCGGCCGTCGCGCCACGCCAGCGGCGCCGCCGCGATGCGCGCATAAAGCTGGTCGGCCAGCCGCTCGCGCACGCGCACGCCAACGTTGCGCTCCAGCACCCGGCCCGGGCCGTGGAGCAGCCACGACAACAGATAGATGCCGATGAGGTAGAGGATCCAGCGCCCGGCCGTCTCCATGCTGTCCCGCTGCAGCGCGTTGATCGCCTGCGCCGCCAGCCACGGCATGGTCAGCCGCAGCAACTGCGCCGCCGACAGCAGGCCGGCCGCGCCGAGCATGTGGGCCCGGACGCCGTGCGCGTGGCGCCAGAGCGCGCGATAGAGGTCGCGCGCCGCGCTGCCGAGGCCGATGGCGGGGGGTTGGGGGGTGGAATCGGAAGCCGTCATGCGGTCGTCACGCCTTCGCGTCAGGAAGCGCGGAGCGCGAAATCGGCGTCGACGGATCGACGACCCCGCCGAGACCGATGACGATGACTGCTGTGTTGGGGCGGCCGGCTAACGTAGTCATGTGCGGATACCTTGCCAAGAACATCCATATCTTAGCGGTATCCGCTTCCCGCCACGCCGGCGGCCGTCATGCGATGCGATGATCTGCGCAAAGCCCGACAGCGCCCGGCCGGCGCCGCCGCCGGCTCACCAGCGCAGCAACCGCGGCCCGAGCAGCGCGCCGATCGCCGTGGGCAGCAGCATGCCGAGCACGTACCAGACGCTCCAGAACGCCACGCCCATCTCGGGACAGTGCAGGCAGTAGGCCAGCGTGGCCACCGCGCCGGACAGCAGGCCGCCCACGGCGCCGGTCAGCGCCAGCCGCGTCGGGGCCAGGCCGCGCAGCGCCCAGAACACGGCGATGAACACCGGCACGGACAGCATGACGATGTTGAACGGGCAGACCCGCCAGGTCTGCCCCAATGCCGCCGCCATCCGCTCGCCGTCCGGCGTCCGCGCGGCCACGTACAGCGCGGCCAGCCAGATCGACGCGAACGGCACGCCGATGCCGAGCCAGCTGGCGCCCGGCGCCACGCCGGGCCGCGCCAGCCGGGTGGCCATCCACAGCGCGCCCAGCAGCAGCGAGAACGGCAGCGCCACCTTCGCCCAGAACAGCGGCGTGGCCGCGACCTCGGCAAGGTCGGCGCGAACGTGGAGCGTGGCGGCGACCAGGACGGCCGCCATCGCGGCGCCCGCGGCGATCGCGGTGCCGAAGCGGCGCGCGAGCGGGTGCCGCTCCACCGGCGTGGCGCCGGTGGCGAGCATGGAAATCAGGTCGTCCGTTTTCATCGCGTTCCTCGCATCTTCGCCGCGAGCACCTTCAGCCCGCGGTGCACCCCCACCTTCACCGCCGACTCCGACAAGCCGGTCATGCGCGCGGCCTCGCTGACCGAGAGCCCCTCCAGCTTGACGTGCACGATCGGCAGGCGCTGCTTGTCGGGCAGCGCGTCGAGCAGCACGTTCAGGTCCCGCCGGGCCTGCGCCGGCTCGAGATCGGGGGCGGCCAGCAGGTCGTGCGCTTCGTCCAGCGGATCGTTCAGCGCGTCGTGGCGCGCGTGCGCGCGGAAGTGGTCCGCCAGCTTGTAGCGCGCGATGGCGTGCACCCACGCCGTCAGCGGCTGGCCCGGCAGGTAAGTGTGCCGTGCGTTGTGCACGGCCAGCAGGACCTCCTGGGTCAGATCCTCGACGTCTTCGGGCTGCCGCCGCAGCCGGTTGCGCAGATAACCGCGCAGCAACGTGGCCAGCTCGGCCAGGAAGCGCGCGTAGGCGGCCTGATCTCCCGCCAAACCGTTCGCGAAGAGAGACTGCAGGTGCGCCTCGCGCCTTTGCAGTGCTCCCTGGTCTGTAGTTCGGTCCATCGCTCGCGTTGGTTACACCGGGCCGGTTGATTTGCCCGAATTCTACGCCGCACTTGCCGTCGTGTGTGGTGCGAGGCGCTTCACCAGGAAATGGCCGGACGGCGTGCCCGCGAAAAAATTTCCGCCGGCTGTAACCGCCCGCGCGCCGGCGGCGAATTCCCTTTCAGACGCACACGACAGCGTGTGAATCTGGCCCCGGCCACCCCCTTTGGCCGGCACGACGTTCCGGAGGCCGGGGCAGTCCCGGCCGATGTCACCACAATGAGGAGTTACGAATGAACAAGATCGCAATCGCCGTGTTTTCCGCCGCCTTCCTGATGGGCGGCGCCCCGGCATTCGCCCAGACCGGCGGCTCAATGGCCAAGGACGCGATGGCCAAGGAAGGCATGTCGAAGGACGCGATGTCCAAGGATGCCATGTCGAAGGATGGCATGGCCAAGGACGCGATGTCGAAGGACGCCATGCACAAGGACAAGATGGGCAAGTCGAAGCCGCACGACAAGATGGGCAAGGACGGCGACGCCATGTCCGGCGGCGCCGGCAAGTAAGGCAGGACCAACAGGCTGGACCGGGTGCCGCGGGGACAGGCCTCGCGCGGTGCCCGGACTCTGGAGACCGAGATGGAAACCGCTCCTCACGCGATCGCCCCGCCCTCCGCCCCGCACGTGATCCAGCCCGGCTGGGTGCGCATTGCGCACTGGCTCAACGCGCTGGCCGCAGTGGTGATGCTGCTGTCAGGCTGGCGCATCTACAACGCTTCGCCGGTTTTTCCGGGCTTTCGCTTTGCAGACGGCATCACCCTGGGCGGCTGGCTCGGCGGCGCGCTGCAATGGCACTTCGCGGCCATGTGGCTGCTGTTCTTCAACGGGCTGTTCTACCTGGCCATGAACATCGTCACGGGACGGCTCGCCAGGAAGTTCTTTCCGGTGACGCCGCGTGCCGTGCTGCGCGATCTGGCGGCCGCGCTGAAGGGCCATCTCTCCCACGCCGACCCGAGCCGGTACAACGCGGTGCAGAAGCTGGCCTACCTGTTCGTGATGGCCGTGCTGCTCGTGCTGGTGCTGTCGGGCATCGCGATCTGGAAGCCGGTGCAGTTTCCGCTGCTGCGCGAGCTCATGGGCGGCTACGACTTCGCGCGCGTGGTCCATTTCTGCGCCATGTCGCTGCTGGCCGCCTTCGTCGTCGTGCATCTGGTGATGGTGGCGCTGGTGCCGCGCAGCCTGCTGACGATGATTCGCGGACGCTGACGCCCCATCGCCACATCGCCACATCGTCCCATCGCCCCATCACCGCATCACCGCATCGCCACCCAGGACACAGGAGCCCGAACCGTGAACCCGAAACCTCCAGGGCCGAAGCGCGCGGCGATCGACCGCGCGTCGCTGATCATCGACGTGCGCCGCGAACTCGACCAGCCCGCGCGCCGGCTGTTCGGCAAGCGCCTCCTCACGCTCGGCGGCCTCGCCATGCTCACCGGCTGCAGCCTGAGCGACGAGGCATCGGTCGAGACCTTCCTCACGCGCGTCTCGCGCGTCAACGATAAGGTGCAGGGCTGGCTGTTCGACCCGAACCGGCTTGCGCCCACCTACACCGAAGCGCAGATCACGCGCCCGTTTCCGTTCAATGCGTTCTACGGCATCGACGAAGTGACCGTGGTGAACGGCGACGACTTCCGGCTCAAGGTCGGCGGCCTGGTGCAGGACAAGCGCAACTGGACGCTCGACGCGCTCTACGCATTGCCCAAGGCCGAGCAGATCACCCGGCATATCTGCGTGGAGGGCTGGAGCGCCATCGGGCGCTGGGGCGGCACGCCGTTCGCGGGCTTTCTCCGGCGCATCGGCGCGGACACCACGGCGAAATACGTGGGCTTCAGATGCGCGGACGACTATTACGAAAGCATCGACATGGCCACGGCGCTGCATCCGCAGACCCTGCTGACCTTCACCTACGACGGCGAGCGCCTGCCGCCCAAGTATGGCTACCCGATGAAGCTGCGGATGCCGACCAAGCTCGGCTACAAGAACCCCAAGCACATCATGGAACTGTTCGTGACCAATACCTATCCGGGCGGGTATTGGGTGGACCAGAGCTACAACTGGTTCGGCGGTTCGTGAAAACCAGCCGCCGCCAGCCCCGCCGCGCGCCGTCGAGACCGCCAGCCCGCCCGCGATGCCGGCCAGCATCTTCCGTGATCTTCCGTGGCCGGAGCGCGGCTCAGATGCGCGAGCGCCCGATCTCCGCGATGCGTTGCCGCAGCAGTTCCGCCTGCTTCTGCATTTCCTGAATCACCGGCGAGAGCCGGCTGGCGGGCAGGCGCGCCGTGATGGTGGCCAGTGCGATCCCGGCGACGACGGCGCCGGTGCCGTCGTAGACCGGCACGGCTACCGCTCTCGAACCTTGCACCACGCCCTTGGCGGTATAGCTGTAGCCCTGTTCGCGGACCTCGTGCGCGCGCTCGATCAGCGCGGCGGGATCGACCTTCAGGGCGGCCAGCCGCCTCGCGTTGCGCTGGACGACGGCCTGAATCTCGCTATCCGTCCGGGACGACAGCAGCACCAGCCCGCTTACGCCGGCGCCGAGCGGGCGCCGCGCGCCGACGTCGATCGACAGCACCTTGACCGGATAGCTGCCCGGCCAGCGTCCGATGCAGACGGAGTCGTCGCCGTTCGCGATCGTCAGGAAGATGGTGTCGCCCAGGGTCTCGCTCAGGTATTGCAGATATGGCTCGGCCGCCGCGCGCAGCGGAAAGCGGGCCACGCGGGCCAGCCCCAGCAGCGTGACTTCGTTGCCGATCGCGTAGCGGCGTGTCTTCGGATTCTGCTCGGCCGCGCCCTCTTCGATCAGCACGCGCAGAATCCGGTGGACGGTGGGCTGGCTCAGTCCCGTGCTCGTCACCACGTCGATCAGGCGCACGCCGCGTTCCTGCCCCGCGGCGACGATCCGCAGGATGGCAAGCGCGCGGCGGATGCTCTGCGCTCCCTCGGAGCCCCTGCCCTTCTCCGCCACGTCGACCACCTCGATCTCCATGTTCCGGTTGCCGCCGTCGCCGGTTGCCACGGCCGCCGATGCCGCCGCGCTAGCCCGCCTGGCCATTCCCGCTCATGACCGACTTCGCCGTCTGCGCCACCGCGCGCAGCGTCACGATCTCGCCCAGGCTCGCGTAGTTGGGGCCGCCGATGCGGCACACCGGATTCAGCCCGCGCGTGTCGACCTTGCCGTCCTGGTACAGGTCGTCGCGGATATGAAACGCCAGGACCTCGCCGACGACGAATTCGGCGCCGGTCTCGCCGAACGCGATGACGCGCTCCAGCCTGCATTCCATGCTGACGGGAACGTCGGCCAGGCGCGGCGTGCGAACGAGGGTGGAAGCCGCGGTGGCCAGGCCGAGGACTTCGACCTCGCTCACGTCGGCGGGATGTTCCTCGCTGCTCTGGTGGATCGCCTGCAGTTGCGTGGCATCGCCGATGTTGATCACGAACTCGCCGCTCGCGTGGATGTTGGCTCCGGTGTCCTTGCGCACGCCGGCCTTGCGCCCGATGTTGACGCCGATCAGCGGCGGCTTGTTCGAGACGAACGTGAAGCACGAGAAAGGCGCGAGGTTGACCACGCCCGCGGGCGATTGCGAGGTGATCCAGGCAATGGGGCGGGGCACGACGACCCCGCTCATCAATCGGTAGGTGGCTTCCGGCGAGAGCGATTCGGCGAGGACTTGCATCTTGTCTCCTGCATTCGGGTTGGAATGGGGCCATTCTGCCCACGCGGCCGTGGCGCCGGAAACCCGCAATGCGTCGATAGTCCACTTTATGGACTATCTGGGTGTTTTTGCATTGCAGCAGATCCGCTCCGATTTGTAAAGTGAGGCTGTCACAGGCCGGATCGAAGCGTCCGGCAAACAGATGACATAACGGAGACACTATGACCAAAGCGCAATTTGCGCGCAGCGCGGCCAGGGCCGCCGTTGCCGCAATCCTGGCTTCCCTCGCTTCACCGATACTGGCGCAGGCATGGCCGGACAAGCCGGTCCGCGTGGTGGTGCCCTATCCGCCGGGCGGCAACGTGGACTCGGCCGGCCGCATCATCGGCGCGAAACTGCAGGAGATCTTCAAGCAGCCGTTCCTGGTCGACAACAAGCCCGGCGCCGGCGGCATGATCGCCGCGGAAGCGGTGGCGAGAGCGCGGCCCGACGGCTATACGCTGTTCCTGGGCGCCAACGGCCCGATCCTGTTCTCGCCCATGATCTACAGGAAGAACAACTACGACTGGAAGAAGGACTTCATTCCCGTCAGCTCGGTGTCGTTCACGCCCGTGATCCTGCAGGTCAACAACGCGGTGCCGTTCAAGACCGTCGGCGAGCTGATCGCCGCCGCCCGGAAGCCCGGCAACGACCTGACGATGGCCTCGCCCGGCGCCGGCACGCAGAACCACCTGGCGAGCGAATACCTGCAGCACAAGACCGGCGCGCACTGGATCACCGTGCACTACAAGGGCAACGCGCCGGCGACGACCGACCTGCTCGGCGGCCAGGTCCAGTTCAACTTCGACCAGCTTTCCGTCGCGCTGCCTTTCATCCAGCAGGGCCGCACGCGCGCCCTCGCCGTGGGCTCCGCGAAGCGCCTGCCGCAGTTGCCCAACGTGCCGACCTTCCAGGAATCCGGCTTCCCCGACATGACGGTGGAAACCTTCACCGGCCTGCTCGCGCCGGCCGGCACGCCGCAGGACATCGTGCAGAAACTGTCCGGCGCGCTGCGGCAGATCCTTGCCGACAAGGACGTGCAGGGCAAGTTCGAAGCGCTGGGCGCGCAAGCGCGCGGCAGCACGCCGGAGCAATTCAAGCAATTCCTGACCAATGAGGACAAGCGATGGACACCGCTGATCAAGCAAGCCAACATCACCGCGGAATGAGTGCGGAAGCGCCGGCCTCCCCGGCGCGCCGCGCCAGCATCTACGTGGCCGGGTTCAGCCACAAGAACCCGATTCCCGCCGGCTGCCGCATCGGCCCGCTGCTCATGAGCGGGAGCATCCAGGGCAACGATCCGGCCACGGGGAAACCGGCGCAGACCATCGAGGCGCAATGCGAGTACATGCTGGCCAACGTCAGGCGCATCGTCGAGGCGGCCGGCGGCACCACCGGCGACATCGTCAAGCTCACGGTCTGGATGCAGGACCGCAACCAGCGCCCGGCACTCAACAAGCCCTGGCTGGAGATGTTCCCCGATCCGGAATCGCGCCCGGCGCGGCACACGATGCAAGCCGACCTCGACATGGGAAAGCTGATCGAATGCGACTTCACGGCCTACATTGCGTGAGCGCATGAGCGCATGAGCGCATGAGCGCATGGCCACGTGAGCGCGTGGCGCGCGCCAGGCCAGTTCGACAAAGATGGCTTCTTCACCGAAGCCGGCCCACATTTCCACCCAGCAGACATGCCAGACTATCTTCCCTTCGATCCGAATCCGCGCGCGCCCGTGCCGCTGCCGCCCGCGCGCAGTTGCGACAGCCAGTTCCACGTGTTCGGCCCGCGCGAGCGCTTTCCGGTGCGGCCCGGCGCGGCCTACGAGATGCCGAGCGCGACATGGCAGGTTGCCCAGCGGCTGCATCGCACGCTCGGCATCGGCCGCGGCGTCATCGTGCAGGCGACCACCTACGGCGCCGACCACGCCGTCGTGCTGGACGCGCTGGCGCATCTCAACCCCGCCACCGGACCGCGCACCTACCTCGGATGCGCCAACGCCGCCGTGCTGACCGAATGCGACGACGCCTATCTGGCGCGGCTGCACGACGCCGGCGTGCGCGGCGCGCGCTTTACGCGGGCCGGGCTCGGCATCAGCATGAGCGCGGCCGAACAGGACAAGGCCTTCGCGCGCATCAGGGAGCTGGGCTGGTACGTCAAGCTCCAGCCGGAGCCCGATGGCATCGCCGCGCAACTGGCCGCCTACGACAAGCTCGACGTGCCGATCCTGCTCGACCACATGGGGCGCGCCGATCCCGCCAGGGGCGATGCGGACCCGACGCTCGCCGCCGTCCTGGAGCGGCTCGCGCGCGGCAACTACTGGGTCATGCTCTCGCTCAGCGAGAAGATCTCCCGCGCAGGCGCGCCCTGGGACGACGTGGTGCCGCTCGCCCAGAGGCTGATCGAGGCCGCACCCGACCGCTGCGTCTGGGGCAGCGACTGGCCCCATCCGGTTTCCGTCAAGCAGCCGCCGAACGAGGGCGAGCTGCTGGAGCTGCTGTATCGCTTCGCGCCGGACGCCGCCGTGCGCCACAAGATCCTTGTGGACAATCCCGCCAACTTCTTCGGATTCGAAGCATGAAACTCGCAACGTTCAGCGTGGACGCCGGCATTTCCTGGGGCGCCGTGGTCGGCGAAGGCGCCGCCGCGGGCGTGGTCGACCTCGCGCGCCGCCTGCCCGGCATCCACTCGGTCAAGGCACTGCTCGCGGGCGGCGAACCCCTGCTCGCGCGCGCCAGGCAAGCCGCGGCCGAAGCGCGCATCGACCACCGGCTGTCGTCGGTGCAGCTGCTGCCGCCGGTGCCGGACCCCGAGAAGATCTTCTGCATCGGCGTCAACTACGCGCACCGCAACGCGGAGTACAAGGACAACAGCGACCTGCCCAGGTATCCGAGCGTCTTCATGCGCGCGCCGGCCTCGCTCGCCGGTCACGGGCAATCCCTGCTGCTGCCGCCGGAATCGAAGCAGCTCGACTACGAAGGCGAGATCGGCATCGTCATCGGCAAGACCGGGCGCCGCATCGCCAGGCCGGAGGCGCGCGCCCATGTCGCGGGCCTGACCTGCATCAACGAGGGCACCATCCGCGACTGGCTGCACCACGGCAAGTTCAACGTGACGCAGGGCAAGAACTTCGACGCTTCCGGCGCGATCGGCCCGTGGATCGTCACCGCGGACGAATTCCCGGACTTCGGCGACATCCGGCTGACGACCCGGGTCAACGGCGAAGTGCGCCAGGACGACACCACGGCGAACCTGATGTTCCCGTTCGACGCGCTGATCGCCTACCTGTCGCAGTTCGCCACGCTCAATCCCGGCGACATCATCGCCACCGGCACGCCGATCGGCGCCGGCGTGCGCTTCGACCCGCCGCGCTTCCTGGTCGCGGGCGACGTGGTCGAGGTCGAGGTCGCCGGCGTCGGCGTGCTCTCCAACGTCGTGCGCGCCGAGGAGGTGCGGCCATGACGCCCGGGCAGCTCAAGGACGCCGCGCTGCGGCTCGAACAGGCGGAGCGCACGCGCGTGCCCTGCCGCCAGTTCTCGCTCGACTATCCCGAGATGCGCATAGAGGACGCCTACGCCATCCAGCACGCCTGGATGGCCCTCAAGCAGGAGAACGGCCGCACCATCAAGGGACACAAGATCGGCCTGACCTCCAAGGCCATGCAGCGGGCGGTCAACATCGGCGAGCCGGATTTCGGCGTGCTTCTCGACGACATGTTCTACCGCGACGGCGCGGCGATTCCTTCGGAGCGCTTCATGCAGCTGCGCATCGAGGCGGAGCTGGCGTTCGTGCTGGACAAGCCGCTGTCCGGCCCGGACTGCACGCTGTTCGACGTGCTGGACGCCACCGCCTACATCACGCCGGCGCTGGAGATCCTGGACGCGCGCATCCAGCGCGTGGACCCGCAGACGCAGCGCACGCGCACCGTGCTCGACACCATTTCCGACAACGCCGCCAACGCGGCGCTCGTGCTCGGCGGGCGCCCGTTCCGCCCCGCCGTGCAGGACGTCGACCTGCGCCGCATCGGCGCCATCGTCAGCAAGAACGGCGAAGTGGAGGAAACCGGCCTGGCGGCCGGGGTGCTCAATCATCCCGGCTATGGCGTGGCGTGGCTCGCCAACCGGCTCCACCGCTACGGCGTGGCGCTCGCGCCCGGCCAGGTGATTCTCGCCGGCTCGTTCATCCGCCCGCTGGAGGTCGCGAAGGGCGACACGATCATCGCCGACTATGGCGACTTCGGCACGGTCTCGTGCTACTTCAGTTGACTTCGGGGAGCACCGCAATGGCGATTGCCGCCAATCATTTCAAGCAGGCGCTGCGCGCGGGACGACCGCAGATCGGCATCTGGTCGGCGCTGGCGAACCACTATACCGCGGAGATCCTCGCCGGCGCGGGATTCGACTGGATCATGCTGGATACCGAGCATGCGCCCAACGACGTGCCGATGGTGCTGCAACAGCTCCAGGCCGTGGCCGCCGATCCGGACCGCAAGACTGCCGCGGTGGTAAGGCCGGCCTGGAACGACCATGTGCTGATCAAGCGCTTCCTCGACATCGGCGCGCAGACGCTGCTCGTTCCCTATGTGCAGACGGCGGAGGAAGCGGCGGCCGCGGTCCGGGCGGTCCGCTATCCGCCGCTCGGCATTCGCGGCGTCGGCGGCGCCACGGTGCGCGCCACGCGCTTCGGGCGCACCCGCGACTACATGCAGCAGTGCGGCGACGACATCTGCCTGCTGGTCCAGGTGGAAACCGCGCAGGCGCTGGAGAACCTGGAAGCCATCGCCGGCGTCGACGGCGTGGACGGCGTGTTCATCGGCCCTGCGGACCTCGCCGCGAGCCTGGGGTATCCGGGCCAGCCGGCGCATCCCGCGGTCCGTGCCGAGATCGACAGGGCCATCCGGCGCGTTGCCGCCTGCGGAAAGGCGCCCGGCATCCTGATGGTCGACGAGGCGCGCGCCAGGGAATGCCTGGCGCTTGGCGCGCTGTTCGTCGCCGTGGCGGTCGACATGGTGATGCTCGCGCGCGGCGCCGAAGCCGCCGCGGCGAAGTTCAAGGAGCGTCCGGCGAGCGTCTGCTGAAACACGGGGGCATCGGCGGACGCCGTCCGCTCAGACCGCTTCGTCCAGCAGCGGATAGTCGTTGTAGCCCGTTTCGTCGTCCGCGTAGATCGTCTCCGCGTTGACCGCGTTGAGCGGCGCGCCGCGGCGGAAGCGCTCCACCAGATCGGGGTTGGCGATAAACGGGCGCCCGAACGCCGCCGCGTCCGCCTCGCCGCGTTCGATGGCGGCCTCCGCGCTCTCCCGCGTCAGCCCTTCGTTGAGGATGTAGGCCCCCTTGAAGATGCGCCGCACGTCGCGGCCGATGCGGTTCTCGCCGCGGTCGAGCGACTCGCGCGCGAAGATGAAGGCGAGGTGGCGCGCGTTGAGCTGCTCGGCGACATAGGTGAACAGCGCGCGCGGGTTCGAGTCGCGCATGGAGTAGGAGCTCGACATCAGGTTCAGGTGCACGCCGACGCGGTCCGCGGGCCAGACCGTGAGCAGCGCGTCGACGGCTTCCAGCAGGAAGCGCGCGCGGTTCTCGATGGTGCCGCCGTAGCGGTCGGTGCGCTGGTTGGAGCCGTCGTGCAGGAACTGGTCGAACAGGTAGCCGTTTGCCGCGTGCAGCTCGACGCCGTCGAAGCCCGCGCGCTTCGCGTTTGCGGCGCCGACCCGGAAGTCCTCGACGATGCCGGGAATCTCCTCGGTCTCCAGCGCGCGCGGCACGGTGTACGGGCGCTGCGGGCGCACGCGGTTGACGTGGCCTTCCGGCGCGATGGCGCTCGGGGCGACCGGCGGCTGACCGTCATGGTAGACCGGATCGGAGACGCGCCCGACGTGCCACAGCTGCGAGACGATCAGGCCGCCCGCGGCGTGCACCGCTGCCGTCACCTCTTGCCAGCCGGCAATCTGCTTCTCGGTCCAGATGCCCGGCGTGTTGGGATAACCGACGCCCTGGGGCGTGACCGAAGTCGCTTCGGAAATGACGAGTCCGGCGCTCGCGCGCAGCGCGTAGTGCCGCGCGTTGATGGGACCCGGGCTGCGCTCGGCGAACGCGCGCATGCGCGTGAGCGGGGCCATGATGATGCGGTTCGGCAGCTTCAGCGCGCCGATCTGGACGGGATCGAAGAGTGAGGACATCTGCGGGTTTCTCGTTTCGGTGTGGAACAGGGTACGGAAGAAGAAAGGAGCGGTGGCTCGGTTTCGACTGGCTATGGCACGTCGCAAGGCCCGCGGGTATCGCCGCGCCACCTTCGATGTAACAATATCGGTTACAACATAAACCATCCGCGCCGCCGGCACAAGTCTTTCGTCGTGAACGTTCGCTGCCGGCGAGCCGGATTGACAACCGATGCCGTAACGAATATGGTTACAACCAAACCGACTATCACAGGCCTGCCATGAGCGCCAACAGCCGCCTGACCGTGGCGACCCACATCCTCGCGTGGATGGCGCTCGTCGCGCGGAACCATCCTGAACCGGTCACGTCGGACCGGATCGCCGCCAGCGTCAACACCAACCCGGTGGTGATCCGCCGCACGCTCGGGCTGCTGGCGAAAGCCGGCCTGGTCGAGAGTTATCGCGGCGCCAACGCGGGATGGCGCCTGGCCCGCGGCGCGGACGCCATCAGCCTGCTCGACGTCTTCGATGCGCTGGAAGAAGGCGCGCACTTCGCACTGCACCCTTCCAGGCCCAGCCAGGCGTGCCCGATCGGACGCGGCATCGGCCCGGCGCTGGGCCACGTCTATGCGTCGATCGACGACAGCGTTCGCAGGACGCTTGCCGCCACGACAATCGAAGCGGTGCTCGCGGACACGCTGGCATCGCCATCATCGCCATCACAGAAACGGCGCCGCTGAAGTCACGGCCACGCGCGCCCGCCAGCCGTTGCGCTGGCCTTCCACTGCGCATACCGCTCGGGCAGGCAGACGGCGCAGGGCCGGTAGCCCGCGGCGAGCGCCGTGGCTTCGTCGGCGAAGAACACGCGGTGCTTCACATAGCCGCCACGGGCGACGGCCCGCAAGGCAGTGCGGCAGTCGAGGCGGCCATAGATCCGGCCGCGCCGATGGCCGCCGAGCGTGCCCGGCGTGCGGCTCCGATATGGCCTGCCGTCCCGGCCGATCAGGGTCCAGGTCCGGGCACCGGCCGCGACCGTGCCGTTCAAGTCAGAACCCCGGCAGCGCCTGGGTCCGGGGCACCACGGGCGGCGGCTGGATCGCCTTCTCGTGTTCGAGCAGCCAGCGCTTCCTGCGCAGGCCCCACGCATAGCCCTTGAGGTCGCCGTTGCTGGCGATCACGCGGTGGCACGGCACGACGATGGCGACCGGGTTGGCGCCGTTGGCCGCGCCGATGTCGATGGCCGCGCGCGGATCGCCGAAGCCCAGGTCTTTCGCCAGCTTGCCGTAGGTCGTGGTGGTCCCGGCCGGAATGCGGCGCAGCGCGGCCCAGACCTGGCGCTGCAGCCCGGAGCCGGCCGTGGCCGTCGGCAGGGCGTCGAGTGCGTCGAGGTGCCCGGCGAAATAGCTGGCGATGGCCCCGGCGATCTGCGCCGGCGCGGCGGCATCCGCCAGGTCCGGCTCGCCATAGTGCTCGCGCAGGCCGCGATGCAGACGGGCCTTGTGATCGGCAAAATCGAGCACGCGGATGACCTGCTGCGCATCGGTGACGAGCAGCATCTCGCCCAGCGGCGACGCGAGCTTGCTCAGGAACAGTTGCATGATGTGATCCTCCTTCGCAGCAGGACGGCATTGCCCGCTTGCAATGACGCCAGTGTAGGAAGCCCGCCGTTTGCGCGAACTCCGCTCCTTGCGGTCGAATTCCGCGCCGGGTTCCGGCGCGCGCGGCGCCACCGAAAAGGCGCGGCGCGGCAAATGGATTTCACAGCAAGAAACGGCGAGCGCCCGCCGGCGGATTGCCATAGCCTGCAATCGCCGGGAGCCGCTGAACGTTTCTTCAAGCATCCTGCTCCGGCTCCCGGCCCGTGTTCACCGATCCGAGGGAGTCCAATCATGCTGCCGTTGCTCGCACTGCATGCGCTCGTGGCCCATCGCGGCGACGGGCTGCGCCCGGAACTGCTCGCCGCGCTGGAACGCCGTGCCGGATGGGAAGCCGGCCTTGGCGCCGGCATCGAGTCCGACGACGGCCAGCCCGGTCGCGGGACGGAAGTCGCCGCTGCCGAGAAAAACCATCGCGACGAAGCCTGACCCGCGGCCGGACGACGCGACGGATGATGCGTCACCCCCTCTTCCTGCTCGCCGCGCCCGCCTTCGCCTTCTGCTTCTGGCCGGGGTCCAGTTCGTCGAACACCTCGACGAGCCAGTCGATGAATATCCTCAGCCGCTGGCTCAGGTGCCGGTTCTGCGGGTAGACCACGTGCAGCGGATACGGCGGCGGCCGCCAGTCCTCGAGAAAGGCGACCAGCCGGCCGCTCTCGATATACGGCCGGACCTTGAAGGAAAAGAGGTGGATGATGCCGATGCCGGCCAGGCCCGCCGCCAGGTGCGCATTGCCTTCGTTGACGCTCAGGAAGGCGTTCGGCTGCACTTCGGTGGCCGCGCTGCCGACGCCGAACGGCGACGGCGCGACGCGGCCGGTGCGTTGCGAGATATACCCCACCAGGATGTGATTCCGGCCGAGGTCCGCGATGTCGGCGGGCATGCCGTGGCGCGCGATGTATTCCGGCGTCGCGCACGTGGTCCAGCTCGCACGGCCGACTTCCCGGGCCACGAGAGACTCGTCGCGCATCGGGCCGCCCCGCACCGTGCAGTCGATGCCTTCCTGGATCATGTCGGTGAAGCCGTCGCGCACGCACAGTTCCACCTCCACGTCCGGGTAGCGCGCGTGAAACGCCGGCAGCACCGGAATCAGGAAGCTGCTGGCCAGCGAGGCGCTCACGCCGATCCGGATCTTCCCGGCTGGGCTGGCGTTTTCCACGCCGAATGACGCATTGACCTCGTCCAGCGCGTGCAGCAGGGGCAAGGTGCGATCGTAGTAGGCGGCGCCCTCCGGCGTGACGGCGACCATGCGCGTGGTGCGCCGCAGGAGCTTGACCTTGAGCTCGGCTTCGAGGTCCTGGATGATCTTGCTGGCGGTGGCCAGCGGAATGCCGAGCGAGTCCGCCGCCTTGGTGAAGCCGCCCGTCTCGACGACGCGTGCGAACACGCGGATCGCCATCAGGTTGTTCAATCCAGTCCCCTTTTCATCATTGCGTCATCGCGTCACCGCCCCCGCGCCGGCGTTCAGCCGGCGGCCGCGGCCGGCTCCGCCTTCCCGTTCAGGTAGGCGATCAGCGGCTCCAGGTATGGCAGGTCCTCGGCGATCAGGTCCTGCCCGCTGCGGTTCTTCACGCTCGGACGCTCGCCGACGCGGGCGCGCCATTCGAGCAGCGCGGTGTGATCCGCCGGGACCGCGAGCCCCGCGTAGTCGCCGTGCATCAGCGCGGCCCATACGGTGATGTCCGCGACCGAGAACTGCTCGCCGGCCACGTAGGGCTGCGTGCGCAGCACACCGTCGAAGTACCGCATGCCCGCCATCGCGCGTTCTCCGTGCTTGTCGCCCCACTGCTTCCTGAAAGCCCAGTCGGCGCTCTTGAACGCTTCGTTGGCCTTGCCGAGGCCGGGCGTCGAATGGTGGAAGAATACGCCTATCCCGTTGATCAGCTGATCGTCGGCGCGCTTCTGCATCATGTGGATGACGGCTTTCTCGCGCGCGGTGCGTCCGGTGAGGATGGGATTGCCGTCGAGATTGTCGAGGTATTCGGTGATCGCGATGCACTCCGAGATGAACGTGCCGTCGTCGAGTTCGAGCACGGGGACGGTCGAGGTCGGATTCTTCTCCCGAAACGCGCCCTGCTGATGTTCCGCGCCGTAGAGATTGACGCGAACGAATTCCACCTGCGATTCCATTCCCTTCTCGGCCAATGCGATGCGGATGCGTGCCGGATTGGGAAAACCGGTTATGTCGTGTACTTTCATGTGAATCACCTTTTTGCGGGACCTTGCGGCGGAAAATCGGGAGACGGGCGGCGTGCGAGGCACGGCCCCTGACCCGCTGGAGTTGCGGGGGACGAGACGGATGACGGACCTGGGGAGTCGGTGCCGGCGCGTATTCGGCGCGCCGGCGAAAAAGCGCCGGGCGCCGCCCGCGCGCGGCATTGCCGCCCGTCGCCCGCGGCCTGGCGGGCAACGCTTCAACTGCGTCGCAGTGTAAGTGAGCGGGCAATGGAGATAAATGCCGCCGGGTGGAAACATCCTCCATCCCGGTGGATAGTGGCCCCGGCCTTATTCAGGACGCCGCAGATGACTCGGTCGCCGAGACCGCGGGCCTGTGCGGCTTCGGATCGGCGACGGGATTCTCGGAGATGTTCAGGAGGATCGCGGGCGTCTTCCCGACGGCGTGGCGTGCCGGACAGCGCAAGTGAGCGGCGCGCCGCCGCACACCACGGTCGGACCGCCAGACCTATGCCTCGTCAGCCGGGCGCCACCGGCCGGAATCCGGACACACGCCGGCGCTGGCGCCGTTCAGCCAGACCTGCTCTTCCTGCGGCTGCGGCGCGGTCGCGGAGGCCACGTCGAAGACAACCCCGAGCGCCTGCCCGACGCGGGGGTCTTCGATGGGAAGCTCCCAGGTCAGGAACAGCTGGGTGCAGTCCGGCCCGGCCGGGAAGTCGGCCGCGTGAAAGCCGCTGCCGCCGCGCCGGATGACGCCATGAGGCTGGCAGGTATCGAATATCAGGGCCGTGCCGCGGGTCAGCGGGATGCGCAGATCCAGCGCGGGAAAATGTACGTCCTGGCCCTTGTCCTCGCTCACGAAGAGATTGCAGAAAGCCGCGCCGCCGTATTGCGTGCCGTCATGGTGATACCGCGCGCCGCGGCAGGCCATGAGCGCGACGTCGCTGGCGGCGAGCACGCCGGGCAGCCCGAGCGCGCCCGCCCAGTCGGCCATCGCCTGCACGCAGCGCGCGTAGTCCGGCCAGCGCGCCCGCGCCCGGGCCAGCGGCATGGCCTCGACGTCCCCGGGTTCCAGGATCAGGCGGGACGACAATTCCCTGCTCCAGTCCGCCAGCAGCCGCGCGGGCGGCGCGGGTATGTCGACCGTGCCGGCCAGCACGACGCCGCTCACGCGCCGGCTGCGGATGGCGTCGCCGCTCCAGAAGTACGAAGTAGGCTGGTCTTGTGCCGGATGCGGTGGAGGGCGGTGGTTCATCAGGATCGGGGTAACGCGGTGGCCGCGGCAAGGTAACGGATCATAGCGCGGCGGAACATGTCGATGATATGGAATGGCATTTGTTGGAGCAGGACGAGAGCAGCCTGAGCCGGGCCTTCGAATCGCATTTCCGCGCGGGCGTGGACGTGGTGCTGGACTACCTGTGGGGCGCCAGCGCGCGCGCTGCTGATCGCCGCGGGAAAAGCCGCCGCCGAGGCGGATCCGGTCCGCTTCGTCCAGATCGGCTCGGTCAGCGGCGCCGACCTCCAGTTGCCGGGCGCGGTGCTGCGCGCCGCCCCGATCACCCTGCTGGGCAGCGGCATCGGCAGCATCGCCCTACCGCGCCTGCTGCATGCGGTGAAGGCGGTGCTCGACGCGTCCGTACCCGCCGGACTCCAGATCGCGACCGAGGCGGTCCCGCTCGCGGCATTGAGCCGCTACTGGGAAAACGCGGACAGCCTCGCGCGGACAGTCTTCACGCCGCGTTCGCGCGAGTGACAGGTCGGTGCGGGCAATGCGGGCCGGCGCCCAGACAAAGCGCCGGGCACGCCCCTACGGACATTGCCGCATTGCCTCCGCGAAGAAGTCGGCGGTGCCGAAGTTCCCCGACTTGAGCGCGAGCGAAAGCGGCGCCGCGTCGATCGATTGCGTCCACGGCACGCCGGGCGTGATCGGCTCGCCGATGCGCAGGCCCGTGACTTCGAGCGCCTTGACCACGGCCCCGGAGGTCTCGCCGCCGGCGACGACGAACTTGTCGAATCCCGCCTGCCGCAGCCTTGCCGCGATCGACGACAGCGCCGCCTCCACCAGCAGGCCCGCCGGCCCCGCGCCGAGTTCGGCCTGCACCCTGGCGACTTCGTCGGGCCGCGCGCTCGCGTAGACGAGAACCGGTTCGTCGTGCCCGAGAACCCATGCGACGGCGCCGGCAACCACATCCTCGCCGCGATGCAGCGCCAGCGGGTCGATCTTCAGTCCCGGACGGTGCCTGAGCCACCGCTCCAGCTGAACGTTGGTGGCAACCGAGCAGCTTCCCGACAGCAGAACCATCCGCCCGGGGCGCGCCCGCGGGCGCGCCGCCCGCGTCGAGGCGGCGAGCAGCCCCGCCCGCCGGAAATTCTCGGGCAGGCCCAGCGCGAGGCCGGAGCCGCCGCTCAGCAGCGGCATGTCCGCCGCGGCGGCGCCGATGCGATGGAGATCGTCGTTGTCGATGGCGTCGACGATGGCAATCCGCGCGTCACCTTGCCGGCACCGGTCGAACGCGGCCCGGATCGCCTCATGGCCTTTGGCCACGACGCCGTGGTCGACCAGCGCCACCCGATGCGCCGTCTGCGGCGCGAGCAGCCTGACCAGGTTCGCGTCCGTCATCGGCGTCAGCGGATGGTTCCTCATGCCGGACTCGCTCAGCAGCTCGTCGCCCACGAACAGGTGGCCCTTGTAGACGGTCCGGCCATTCTCGGGCAGCGCCGGGCACGCAATGGTGAAGCGCGTGTCCAGCTCGCGCATCAATGCATCGAGCACCGGCCCGATGTTGCCGCGCGGCGTCGAATCGAACGTGGAGCAGTACTTGAAGTAGAACTGCCTGCAGCCTTCCTGCCTGAGCCAGCGCAGGGCGTCCAGCGACTCGCGCACCGCCTGCGCGGCGGGCATGGTGCGCGTCTTCAGCGCCACCACGATGGCATCCGTCCCGGTCAGCCGCCGTTGCGGGATGCCGATGGTCTGAATCGTTCGCATGCCGCCCTTGACGAGCATGCTCGCCAGATCGGTGCCGCCCGTGAAGTCGTCGGCGATGCAGCCCAGCAGTGGTCTCGACACTATCCAGTCCTTCCCAGTGAAATCCCGCAGGTCCGGCCGCAGCGGCGGCCTTCAGAAAATGAACCGCGTGTTGATGAACGCGGACTTGTGGCCGAGCACGATCTCGTCGAGCAGCGCCTTGGACGCGGCGGTCGATTTGGCGGCGATCATGGTGCGGATCGAGAACGCCCGCAGCGCGTCCGACACCGAGAGCGTGCCCTCCGCCGAATCCTTGCGCCCGGTAAACGGAAAGATGTCCGGCCCGCGCTGACACTGGCAATTGATGTTCACGCGGCAGACCTGGTTGACCAGCGGATCGACCAGCGTGGCGATGGTGTCGGGGTCGGAGCCGAAGATGCTGACCTGCTGGCCGTAGTCGGAGCTCTCCACGTAGCACAGCGCGGTGCCGATGTCGTCGAACGGCACGACCGGAACCACCGGGCCGAACTGCTCCTCCCGGTACAGCTTCATGGTCTCGTCCACGGGATACACCACCGCGGGGACGAACAAGGATTCGCAGCTCTGGCCGCCGTCGGCGTTGCGAATCGTCGCGCCCTTCGCCTGCGCGTCGGCCAGGCACTCGGCGAGGTAGGCCGGCTTGTTGCTGTCGGGCAATGGCGTGATGAAGACGCCTTCCTCCCACGGCATGCCCATGCGCAGTGCCGCGATGGCGGCGCAGAACCTGGCGAGGAATGCCTCGGCGACCGAGCGATGGACCATGATCGTCTTCAGCGCCGTGCACCGCTGGCCGTTGAAGGAGAGCGAGCCGAGCACGCATTCGCGCACGGCCAGGTCGAGGTCCGCGTCGGCGAGGATGATGGCGGCATTCTTGGCGTCCAGTCCGAGCACGGCGCGCAGGCGGTTGGTCTTCGGGTGCAGCTTCTTGAGCTTGTCGGCCACGCGGGACGACCCGATCAGCGCCAGGACGTTGACCTGCCCGGACGCCATCAAAGGCGGCACGACCTCCTCGCCGCGGCCGTAGACGGTGTTCACGACCCCCGTGGGAAAGGCGTCCCGGAAGGCCTCCAGGATGGGCGCGAACAGCAGCGTGCCGAACCTGGGCGGCTTGAACAGCACCACGTTGCCCATGATCAGCGCCGGGATCAGGGTGGTGAACGTTTCGTTGAGCGGATAATTGTAGGGCCCCATGCAGAGCACCACGCCCAGCGGGGCGCGCCGGATCTGCGCGATGGTGCCTTCCGCGACCTGGAACCGCGAGTTGTTGTTGTCGAGCTCCTTGAGCGCATCGATGGTCTGGCGGATGTAGTCGACGGTGCGGTCGAACTCCTTGGCCGAATCGACCGCCGACTTGCCGATCTCCCACATGATCAGCTTCACGATCAGCTCGCGCTTCTCGCACAGGCGGCAGGTGAAGTCCTGGACGTGGGCGATGCGCTGGTCGACGGACATGGTCGGCCAGAGGCCGGTGCCGGACGCATACGCCGCCACGGCCGCCGCGAGCGCCTCGCGGCTTTCCGCCGCGGTGGTGATCGGATAGCTGCCGAGCTCGAACGGCCGCAGGCCGCCGTCCGGATCGCGCACGCGCACCGGCGAGAGCACCGTGTGAGCGGGCCCCGCCCACTCCCGCAGCTGGCCGCCGATCAGGATGGTGCGCTGGTGCAGCGGCCCGGGCAGGCGATATTCGGGCGGGATGTCCTCGAGGCGCGGAAAGCGCGCCGCCAGCCCGGCGTGTGTCTGGAGAGCATTCATCTGTGCCACCCTCAGTGAGCGGAATCGGTTGGAGGGAAAACGATGCGCAGGAGGTTCGTCGACCCCGGGGTGCCGAACGGCATGCCCGCGACGATCGCGAACGGGCGGGACCCGGGCTCGAGCCCTTCGGCGCGCACGACGTCGGTCGCCTGGCTGACCATTTCCTCCACGTTGCCGGCATCCGCCGCGTGGACGGCATGCACGCCCCAGACGACCGCCAGCCTGCGCGCCGTTTCGATGCTTGGCGTCATGCCGATGACCGGCACGTTCGGCCGCTCGTGGGCCACGCGCAAGGCACTCGCGCCGGAGAGCGTGTACGTCACGCACGCGGAAAGCGGCAGCACGTCCGCGACGGTGCGGATGGCGGCCCCGATGGCATCGATGGCGTCCGCGTGCCGCGTGGCGGCAACGGCGCCCATGATGTCCCGCTGGAGCCGGTCCTTCTCGGTGTTGCGGATGATCCTCGCCATCATCTGGACGGACTCCACCGGATAACTGCCGCTTGCCGATTCGGCCGACAGCATGACCGCATCCACACCATCATAGACGGCAGTTGCGACATCCGACGCCTCCGCCCGGGTGGGCGCGGGCGCGCTCACCATCGAGTCGAGCATCTGGGTCGCCACCACCACCGGCTTGCCGGCTTCGCGGCACAGGCGCGTCAGGCGCTTCTGGATGGCCGGCACTTCCTCGGGCGGCATTTCCACGCCGAGATCGCCGCGGGCCACCATGATCGCGTCGGCCGCGGCGACGATGGCGCCGATGTCGGCAAGGGCGGCGGGCTTCTCGATCTTCGCCATGATGCCGATGCCGGGGCCGACGAGCTGCCGCAGCGCCGCGATGTCCCGGGCCGACTGCACGAACGACAGCGCAATCCAGTCGACGCCGAGCTGCAGGCCGAAGGCCAGGTCGCGGCGGTCCTTCTCGGTGAGCACCGACAGCTTCAGCGCGCAGTCCGGCACATTGACGCCCTTGCGGTCCGAGACCTTGCCGCCGGTCTCCACGGTCGTCTCCGCGAAGTCCGCGCCGCAGCGGGTCACGCGCAGGCGGACCCGCCCGTCGTCGATGAGCAGCGCGTTGCCGGGCTGCAGGGCTTCGAATATTTCCGGATGCGGCAGTTGAACCACCTCCTGGCTGCCCGGCACCGGCGCGAGTTGCAGCCTGAACGGCTGGCCGGCCGCGAGCGCCACCGGCCCCGCGGCAAAGGTGCCCAGCCGCAGCTTCGGCCCCTGCAGGTCGAGCAGCGCGCCGATCGGCCGGCCCACCTCGGACTCGATCTCGCGGATCAGGCGCAGGCGCATCGCGTGGTCTTCCTGCGTGCCGTGGCTGAAGTTCAGGCGGAAGGTGTCCGCGCCCGCCAGGAACAACTGCCGGATCGCCTCATGGGTCGACGAGGCGGGCCCGAGTGTCGCCACGATCTTTGTGTGGCGTTCACGACGCAAGCTCATGTGTTTCTCCGGTGACAAGACCGCGGCGGCGGCCGGCATGCCGGGCCCCGCGGGAAAGCAGGGTCCTCCGGCATCGGACCGGCAGCCAATTGGATTGGACGGGAAAGGCGCATCCGTTCCCGGGGCGGGAACGAGGATGGAAATATCGCGGGGGCTTTCGGCGAATCGAAAACAGCGGTCTATCTTTTTCTCATCGGCAGCAATGGCCGGCCGCGGCTACGGCTTGCTCTCGAGCCTTTCGCTTTCGAGCCTGCCATATTCGGCGACCTTCTTGCTCACCAGCCATGCGCTGGTGGCGCGATCGAAATCGTGAAAATGGCGCATCGCCAGATGGTCCTTGAACGCCGCGGCATCCCGGTAGATCTCGTACAGCAGGAACGCCGGCTCCGTGGGGCTCTCGAGAACGTCGAAGGTGAAGCAGCCCGGCTCGATGGCAAGGGACTGTGCGGCATTGGTCAGGATCGCGTCCCGGAACGCATTGCGCTTTTCCGGGAGCACCTCAATAGTCACGACGACTGCGTGCATGCGTAACCTCGTTGTCGGTGGAGGTTCAGGAGAAAGGCGGATCGCCATGCTTGCGGCGGCACGCCCCGGGCCGTCCGGGGCGCGCGCGCCAGGGTCGAACGGTCAGGCCAGCGGCAGCGGAACGCCGTATTGCGCGCCGAGCTCCTGCAGTTCCCCGAGAAGGGAATTGCCGAGCGGAATGCCGTCGCGGCGGCGCGCGCCCAGGGAAATGTACTCGCGCTCTCCGGGCAGGTAGATGCGCTCCACGCCGGTCGCGCGCCGGGCGCCGGTGACGTCGGTCATGGCCTTCTGCATGCGCTGCATGTAGGCATCGACGTCATCAAAGGCGTCCACCGGCAGCACGCCGAACAGGTGGCCGCTGTTCTGCGCGGTGGTGGTCTTCTCGTAGAGATCGCCCACGTCGCGGCCGAAGAACGCGCCGGACAGCATGGTGCTGAGCAGGCCGACGATCAGCGTCAGCGCATATCCCTTGGGGCCGCCCACCGGCACCACGAAGCCCTTGAGCGCCTCGACCGCGTCGGTGGTCGGCAGGCCGTCGGGGCCGGTGGCCCATTCCGCCGGAATCGGCGTGCCCTCCTTGGCGGCGACGATGATCTTTCCGCGCGCGGCGATGCTGCACGCCATGTCGAGCACGATCGGGAACGCCCCCGGGGTCGGGAAGGCGACCGCGAACGGATTGTTGCCCAGCACGGCTTCCGCGCCGCCCCACGGCGTCATGTGGTTGATCGCGCCGATGGTGAAGCTGAAGCCGATCATGTTGTTGCGCGCGGCCATCTCCGAGTAGTACGCCGCGGCGCCGAAGTGGTTGCTGTTGCGCACCGCCACGAACGCGCAGTTTCCGCCCTTGCCTTTCTCGATGGCGAGCGCCATCGCGCGGATCCCGACCAGATGGCCAAGTCCGTTGTCTCCGTCCATGACCGCGCTGGTCAGGCCATCGCGGACCAGCGAGATCTTCGGCGTGGCGTTCGTTCCCCCGTCCAGGATCCGCTTGATGTAGATCGGGAAACGCACGACCCCGTGCGAATCGACGCCGCGCAGATCCGCCTCGACGAGGTTGTCGGTGATCTCAACTGCCTCGCCGGCGGGCACGCCCACGCGCGTGAGAATCTCCACGCAGTATGTCTTCAAGCTCGATTCGCTCACGCGAACTGTGTTTGCGGCTTCCATGCTTCGCCCTTCCTTCCACGAATTGACTATCCCCAGGGCGCCCCGGCAGCCGGGGCGCCTTCGATGACCGGCCCGCGCACGCGCGCGAGCGCGCGGCCGCCCGGCCTCAAGCGCGCGTTATTCCGCGGTGATGTTTGCCGCCTTCATGACCTGGCGCCAGTTGTTCACTTCGGTCTCCACGAACTTCGTCGCCTGCGCCGGGTTGTCGCCGATCACATCCATGCCGATGTCGGCGAAGGTCTTCTTGGCCTCCGGGTCGGCAAGCCCCGCGAGCACGGACTTGTTCAGCTTATCCACGACCGCCGGCGGCGTGCTGGCCGGCGCGGCAATGCCGACCCAGAACTTGAGCGCCATGTCGGGCACGCCCGCCTCCCTGGCGGTCGGCACGTTGGGCAGCATCGGCACGCGCTTGTCGCCCGTGACCATCAGCGCGCGCACCTTGCCCGACTGGATGAAGTTCAGCGCGGTCGGCAGCGCGGTGAAGATGACCTGGATGCGGCCGCCGAGCAGATCCTGCATCGCCGCCGACGCGCCCTTGTACGGGATGTGCGTGAGATCGGCGCCGGTCTTGAGCCGGAACAGCTCGCCGCCCAGATGGGTGTTGGTGCCGCGCCCGGCCGAGCCGTAGTTGATCGAGCCCGGCGCGGCCTTCGACAGCGCCACGAACTCCTTGACGGTGCTGGCCTTCACGCCGAGGTTGACGACCATGACGAACGGCACCGATGCCACCGTCGTGATGTGCGAGAAGTCCTTGACCGGATCGAAGGGCAGGTGCTTGTACAGGCCCGGCGCCATCGCAAAGGACAGGTCCGTGACCAGCAGCGTGTATCCGTCGTTGGGCGCCTTCGCCACGTAGTTGGCCCCGATGGTGCCGCTGGCGCCGGGACGGTTTTCCGGGACGATCGACTGCTTCAGCGTGGTGGACATGTCCTTGGCCACGAGCCGGCCGACGATGTCGTTGGTGCCGCCGGGCGAGAACGGGACGATGAGCGAAATCGGCTTGGTGGGGTAATCCTGCGCGGCAGCGACCACACTGAAGAAGGACAGCGTTACCGCGGCCAGTATCTTTTGATGCTTCTGCATTGTCTTGTCTCCTTTATTTTGATTTGCTGCCTATGCCATGCGGAACATCTCGCGGGTTTCGGCGGGCGTGGCGATCTCGCGTCCCATCATCCTGGCGATCTTCGCGAAATGGTGGATCACGTCGCCGTTGTTGGGCGTGCCGAGTTCCGGCCAGCCGTAGTCGCCAAGGCCGATCGCGATGTGGCCGTCGAGCTCCATCGCCGCCACCGCCGGCGCGGTGGGATTGCCGATCTTGTTGCACACGGTCCATTCCAGCGGCGCCTTGGGCAGGAACGGCAGATGCGCGTAGAGGCCCTGGATGGTGCCGGGGTGGCCGCCCAGGATGCCGTGGTCGGTCAGCTCGAACATGAAGTACGGCGTGTCCTTCACCAGCCCCATGTCGCGCAGCGCGCTGAAGCAGCGCGTAAACGCCACCGTCCAGCTCACGAACTGCGGCTTGACGCCGAGCTCGGGCAGGCGCCGCGCGAATGCCTCGAGGATCCTGGTCTCGTTCTTGTAGGTCAGATGGCCCGTCAGGTAGCGGTTCGCGATGTAGTCGAAGCGGTCGATGTTGGTGCTGCCGCAGTCGATCGGCGCCAGGTCGGGCTGCGTTTCCGGCGACTGCGCGAGCACCTCGATATGGGCGAGCCGGCTCATCTCGCCTTCGTTGGAAATCTGGCCGAGCGTCGGGAACACCAAGCAGTCGCAGTTGGCGCGGATGGCACGGATGCAGGCGGCAAAAGTCTCCGCGTCGTGGGCCGGCTTGCCGTCGGGCTGCCGCGCGTGGAAATGGATGATGCTGGCCCCGGCCTCTCGCGCCTTGGCGGCCTCCCGTCCGATCTCCTCCGGGGTGTAGGGGATGTTCGGATTTTCGGACCTGGGCATGTACTCGTTGATACGTGCCTCGATGATCAGTTTCTTCCGCGCTTTCATGCCGTCTCCAATGCGTTCGAGCGTCTGTTAATCGGACTTGTTCGGACCTATCAGACCACATCCTATCCACCTATCAGACCAAACGCCAGGGATCTTTGCGCAAAACCGGGTATACCCTCGGGCGGACGGAAAGGAAGCGGTTTCGCGTGGCGCATCGTCCGCCGGATGGCCGTGGCGGCGCGCGCGGCCTGGCGCGGAACCACGGCGCCGGGCAGGCCCACAGAAGGTTGGGCCTATGGTCTAATAGGCAGACAGCCGACCTAGTTACCGCACAAGATGCAATCTTCGATCCCCAACCAGCCGATTCGCCGCAAGAAGCTCTACGAAGAGGTCGCGTCGCGCCTCGAATCGATGATGCTCAGCGGCGTGCTGCGCCCGGGCGACACCCTCCCCCCCGAGCGCGAGCTGATGGACACGTTCGAGGTAGGCCGCTCGTCCATCCGGGAAGCCTTGTTCGCGCTGCAAAAGATGGGGCTGGTCGTGATCCGCAACGGCGAGCGCGCCTATGTCACGCGGCCGTCCGCCGACGCCCTCGTGGGAGAGCTGTCGGGCGCGGTGCGCCATCTGCTGTCGACCGCGGAAGGCGTGCGGGACTTCCAGCAGGCGCGGACCATGCACGAGATTTCGCTGGTGCGCTACGCCGCGCAGCACGCCTCGGCCGACGACATCGCGGCGCTCGGGCAGGCGCTCGAAGCCAACCGGAACGCGCTGGGCAACGCCGCGGAATTCACCAGGACCGACGTCGAATTCCATCTGGCCATTGCCAGGATTCCGAACAATCCCATTTTCCTGGCGCTGCATACCGCGATGGCCCGCTGGCTCGAAGAACAGCGCGCGACCTCCCTGCAATCGGCCGGCGCCGAGCAGGCCGCCTTCCGGGCCCATGAGCGCATCCACGCGGCCATCGCCGCGCACCAGCCGGACGCGGCGGAAACCGCGATGCTGGAGCATCTGCGCGAAGTCGAGTCGCATTACTGGGCGGCGAAGACGGCCTAGCGCAAACGGCGGCCTGTCCCGGCGGGCAAGCCGAGACCGGATGCCGCCACCACCGCCACGCGCCGGCCCCTTCTCTGCAATTGCCGCCGTCTACCTCGAATTGGCCAGTGCCACCGCATCGGCGCCCGCCGGAAACCGAAGCAGCCCGGACTTGTCGTTCGCCGCGCGCCACACCGCCTCGGCCACCTCGGCCTCGGTGGTCAGCGCGGCCGGCTGCGCCAGTGCGGCGAAGATGCGCTGCGCGGCGGGCGCGTAGGCTTCGGGAACGAGGCCGGCCATGCGCGCGCCGCCGTTGGCGGTGAAGCGCGTGCCCGGCCCGTAGCCCGGTTCGACCAGCTTCACGCGCACGCCGAACGCTTCGAGCTCGAACGCCAGCGACGCGGTGAACCCCTCGATGGCCGTCTTGCTCGCGGTGTAGACGGCCACCATCGGCATCGGCGCCAGCGTCGCGCTCGAAGTCACGTTCACCACCACGCCCGCGCCGCGCGCGCGGAACTCGGGCAGCACCGCCTGCGTCATCGCCATCACGCCGAAGGTGTTGGTCTCGAACACCTCGCGCACCGTGGCCATCGGGGTGGCCTCGAACGCGCCGAACAGGCCGATGCCCGCGTTGTTGACGAGCACGTCGACGGGGCCGCTCGCCTCCAGCGCGGCGGCGATGCTCGCCGGCTTCGTCACGTCGAGCGCGAGCACGCGCAGGCGGTCCGAGCGCGGCAGGACATCCTCGTCCGGCGTGCGCATGGTGGCGACGACGTTCCAGCCCTGCGCGTGGAAATGGCGCGCAGTCTCCAGGCCATAGCCGGAGGAGCAGCCGGTAATCAGCACGGTTTTCATCAGACATCCCTTGGTGGTTGCGATGTCCGCCACGATAGCGTCGGCACGGCGGACTTCCTACAATGGAAAGTCCAGATTTCGTTTGCCATCGTCCAATCCTTCCAGCCCATTCCAGCCATGAACGACCCTCTCTCGCAGGTCATCTCGCTGCTTCAGCCGCGCGCCGTGTTCTCGAAGTCCATCAGCGGCGCCGGCCGCTGGGGCGTGCGCTACGCCGACTTCGGCCAGCCGAGCTTCTGCGCCGTGCTCGAGGGAAGCTGCCGCCTCGCCGTCGACGGCCAGCCGCCCCTCACGCTCGAGGCGGGCGACTTCGTGCTGCTGCCGGCAACGCCGGGCTTCGTGCTGTCGGGCTTCGCGCCGGTGACGCCCGAGCGCATCGACCCCAAGGTAAAGCCCGCGCCGGCCGGCGAAGTCCGCCACGGCACACGCGGCGGGCGCCCCGACGTGCGGCTGCTCGGCGGCTATTTCGTCTTCGATTCGTCCGATGCGGAGCTGCTGGTGCCGCTGCTGCCGGCGCTCGTGCACGTGCGCGGCGCCGCGCGGCTGTCGGTGCTGGTGCGCCTAGTCGGCGAGGAGGCGGGGGAACGGCGCTCGGGCCGCGAGCTCGTGCTCACGCGCCTGGTGGAAGTGCTGCTCATCGAAGCGCTGCGCGCGACCTCGGGCGACGACGCGCCGCCCGGATTGCTGCGCGGCCTGGCCGACGCGCGGCTCGGCCAGGCGCTGCGCCACATGCACGCCGATCCCGCGCGCCCGTGGACGGTGGCGCAGCTCGCCAGGAAAGCCGCGCTGTCGCGCTCGGCATTCTTCGAGCGCTTCCTGCGCGCCGTGGGCATGCCGCCGATGGAATACCTGCTCGCCTGGCGCATGGCGGTGGCCAAGGACCTGCTGCGCCGCCACGACTGCGGCATCGCCGAGGTCGCCGAGCGCGTCGGCTACGGCTCGGCCAGCACCTTCAGCACCGCGTTCAGCCGGCACGTGGGCCAGCCGCCGGGCCGTTTCGCGCGCGAGCGCCAGGGCATCGGCGGCATCGACCTTCCGGCGGACCTGCGCCGGCAGGAATGACCGCCCCCGCAGCCGCCACGCGCCATGCGCGCGAGCGCGATCAGGCCTTCCTGACGAACTCCGACTTCAGGCTCATCGAGCCAAAGCCGTCGATCTTGCAATCGATGTCGTGATCGCTGTCCACCAGCCGGATGTTCTTCACCTTGGTGCCCATCTTGACCACGCCGGCCGAGCCCTTCAGCTTCAGGTCCTTGATGACGGTGACGGTATCGCCGTCCTGCAGGACATTGCCGGCCGCGTCGCGATAGACCCGCTCGCCGGTCTCGGCCGGCGCGGCGGCTTGCGCCGACCATTCATGCGCGCATTCCGGGCAGATGTAGACGCCGCCGTCCTCATACGTGAACTCGGAGTTGCATTTCGGGCAAGAGGGCAATGTGCTCATGGGTCATCCTTGGGCCTGGCGGCGACAATGAAAACGCGGAAGTATAGCGCCGACCGGGGGCTGGCCCGTGTCGCCGCGCGTCCGGCCGCGGCGCTGGTTGCGCCAATCAGGCTGGCCACTGACGCTTCCTGCGGGACTGCACTCATCTACAAATGCGGCGCCGGTCCTCGCCGCCGGCACCGGGCACGCGCGGCGAAATCCCTTGACTCCCCCAATACGGGCATATACCCTCTTAAAAGGTGCATATACACCTAACCGCACCCGACCGGATACATGACAAGCTCCCCAGACATCCCGGAAGCCAGCCCGTGCAACTGCACGGCCATGCGCAAGGCCTCCAGGCGGCTGTCGCAGATGTATGACAATGCGCTGGCGCCGACCGGCCTGAAGTCCACCCAGTACTCCATCCTGGCCGAGATCAGGCGGCGCGGCGAGCCGCCGACCATGCGCGAGCTGGCCGACGCGATGGTCATGGACCGCTCCACTCTGGGCCACAACCTGGGGCCGCTGGAGCGCGACGGCCTGGTCGCGCTGGCGGCCAGCGAGACGGACCGCCGCAGCAAGCATGTGGTCCTTACCGCGCAGGGACGCGCCAGGCTCGCCGAAGCGCGGCGGCTCTGGCAGGCAGTACAGAAGCGCTTCGAGCAGCGTTTCGGCGTGGCGGAAGCGGCGGCGCTGCGCGCGGTGCTGCTCGACATCGCCGCCGACGAGACCCTCGTCAACCCGGCCTAGAACGGTCCCACCCCACATTGAAAAAGGCCGCCATGGTCACGGATGCAAAGCGGCCCGAGCCCGACGAGGCGGCCGCAGACAAGAAGAAGAAATTCCTGGTCCTGCTGACGGCGGGACTGGTGTCTTCGCTGATCATGCTGGACTCCAACATCGTGGCGGTCTCGCTGCCGTCGATCGCGAAGACGCTGGGGGCGAACTTCACCGAGATCGAATGGGTGGTGAGCGCCTACGTGCTCACCTTCGCCGCGCTGCTGCTGGCGGCGGGCTCGTATGCGGACCGGCACGGGCGCAAGCTCGCCACGCTGATCGGGCTGGCCGTCTTCACGGTGGCGTCCGGCCTGTGCGGGCTGGCGTCGACCGCCCTGATGCTGAACCTGGCGCGCGCGCTGCAGGGCATCGGCGCGAGCCTGCTGCTGACCGCCTCGCTGGCCATCATCAACCACGCCTTCGCCGGCGCCGAGCGCGCGCGGGCCTATGCGTTCTGGGGCGCGTGCCTGGGCATCGCCATCACGGGCGGGCCCGTCGTGGGCGGCGTGATCACCGATCTGTTCGGCTGGCGCTGGGCTTTCCTCATCAACCTGCCGATCTGCACGGTGCTCTTTGTCGCGGCCGCCGCGGTGCTGACCGAATCGCGCGACCCGGACGCCAAGCGGCTCGACCTCGCCGGCATCCTGACCTTCAGCAGCGGGCTTTTCCTGCTGATCTGGGCGCTGATCGACGGCACCGGCGCGGGCTGGACCTCGGCGGCGATCCTGGGCCGGATCGCGGGCTCGGCCGCGCTGCTGTCCGCCTTCGTCGCGATCGAGCTGCGGCAGGCGCGGCCGATGGTCGATTTCCGCCTGTTCCGGCAGCCGACGTTCCTTGGCGCCGCGTTCGCCATGCTCGGTTATGCCGCGGGCGCGCAGGTGCTGATCTTCTTCCTGCCGCTATACCTGCAGAACACCTACGGTTTCGCGCCCGCGGCGGCGGGCCTGGCGATGCTGCCGTTCGCGCTGCCGATGTTCCTCACGCCGCGGCTCGGCGCGGGGCTGGCGACGCGCCATTCGGGCCGGACGCTGCTTGCGCTCGGACTGGCGACCACCGTGGGCGGCGACCTGCTGCTGTGGGCGTTCGCCTCCGCGCACGCGGCGTATCCGCTGTTCGTCGCCAGCATGCTGGTGGCCGGCGCGGGCGCCGGGCTGCTCAACAGCGAAACGGCCAAGGTCATGCAGGGCGCGGTGCCGGTGCAGCGCGCCGGCATGGCGTCGGGGCTGTCGGCGACCACGCGCTTCGTCGGACTGCTGCTCGGCGTGGCCGGCCTCGGCGCGGTCCTGTCGCACGGCGTCACGCAGCGCTTCGTGGCGGCCGGCGCGGCGCTGGGGCTGGATCCCGGCGTGGCGGCGGCAGCCGCAAGGCGCGTGGCTTCCGGCGACACGGCGGGCGTCCTCGGTGCCGTGCCCGCCGGATTGCAGGCGCAGGTGCATGCCGCGGCCGCCGGCGCGTTCGCCGGCGGCTTCGCCGCGGCGAGCCTCGTTGCCGCGGCGGTGGCGGCCATTGCCGGCGTGCTGGCGTTCGCGCTGGTGCGGGAGGCCGATACGGCGCCGGTCAAGGGCGCCGGCGCGGGAGCCAACCTCGTCGCGGCGATGGAGTAGCGGCGCGGCGGGCGCCGGCCCGCGTTGGCCCGCATGGCCCGTGTTGGCCCGTACCGCATCCGCCTCTACGCGGGCCGCGGCTCGGTCATCGCCAGCAGCGTCGGGTCCGCGGGCATCGTGGCGCAGTCGTCGCCCACCAGCGGACATTCCTCGAACACCAGCGCCACCCAGTCGACGAAGACCCGGACCTTGGGCGCGAGGTGCCGGTTCTGCGGATAGACGATCGAGATCGGCAGCGAGCGCGGGCGCCATTGCGGCAGGATCTCCACCAGCGCGCCCGATTGCAGATATTCCTTGAGCATGAAGCGCGGCGCCTGCAGCAATCCGGTGCCGCTCAATCCATAAGTGACGTAGGAATCGGCATCGTTGAAGCTGACTTTTCCGGGCATGCGGATTTCCGTCATTTCCCCGTTCACCATAAAAGCCAGGTCGATTATCCGGCCGGTTCTATTGGATACATAGTGAATGGCGGTATGGTGCTGCAAATCGGACAAAGTGCGCGGAATACCGTATTGCGCCAGATAAGCCGGCGACGCCACCGTGGAAAACCGCATTTCGCCCAGCCGGCGCGCAATCAGGCTGGAATCGTCGAGCTCGCCGACGCGGATGGCGCAGTCCACGCCGTCCTGGATCAGGTCGACGATCCGGTCGCTGTGGCTGACCATCAGGTCGATGTCGGGATAGCCGCGGTGGAACCGGTGCAGTTGCGGCGTGACCACCAGCCGGCCCAGCGTGCCCGGCATGTCCACGCGCAGCTTGCCTTTGGGGCCTTTTCCCAGCGTCGATAGCGCGACTTCCGTCTCCGCCACCTCGGCCAGGATGCGGATGCAGTGCTCGTAGTACTCGGCGCCCTCCGCGGTCAGCTTGAGCTGGCGCGTGGTCCGGTGCAGCAGGCGCACGTGCAGGTGCGCCTCCAGGTTCTTGATGATGGTGGTCGCCGATGTGCGCGACAGGTCGAGCGATTCCGCCGCGCGCGCGAAGCTGCTCATTTCCACTACGCGCGTAAATACTTCCATTGCCTGCAGGCGATCCATTTTCCTCACCGGGATGTCATGCCGGAATACGCCGCTTTCATGCAAACCCGCGCAAAAGCCGGCCACTGTTCCGTTTCGCCAAATTGTGTTGAAAGTTATTGGCGTTTATTCGTGCAAGGCAATGTACCAGAATTCGTGCATCGCAACAGTCGGCATGGGCGCATATACCGAAAGGGATTGCCCGGCTATGTATGAAGACCCTCCGCAATCCGGTCCTGAGCATCGAGAGCGCCACAATCAGTGGCCATGCCCAGCGCATTCAATTGCGCACGTACACCCCGGTGCGGGCGAACCGGTGCCTGCCCGTCGTGCTGTATTTCCACGGCGGCGGCTTCATGCACGGAGACCTCGATAGCGCCGATGTCGCCGCGCGCGCCATCGCGGGCCTCACGCCCGCCGTGGTCGTCTCGGTCGGGTATTCGCTCTCGCCGCGCTTTCCGTTTCCGGCCGCGCTCGAGGACGGCCATCTCGCGGCCGCGTGGGCGCTGGCCAACGCCAGGACGCTGGGCATCCATGCCGGGCGCATGGGCGTGGCGGGACACGACGCCGGCGGCAGCATCGCCGCGGGCATCGCCGCGATGGCGCGCGACCGCAAGGAGGTCCGCCTGGGGGCGCAGGCGCTGCTGGCGCCGCTGCTGGACCCGAGCATGACCCGCCTGGCCGACGCCAGCAAGATAGCCGCGCCGGACCTGCCCGCCAGCGAATGCGCGCTCGGCTACCGGTGCTACCTGCCCGAGGTGCGGCACCGCATGCATCCGTATGCCGCGCCGCTCGAGTCGCGCCGGCTCGCCCAGCTGCCGCCCGCGCTGATCGTGAGCGCCGGGCAGGACCTGCTACACGTGGAAGGAGAGACGTACGCCCGCGAGCTGATCGCCGCCGGCGTGCCGACCGAGACGACGCGCTATGCCGCGGCGTCGCACCGGTCGATCGCCACCGACCCGGCCGCGCTGGCCGCGGTCGCGGCCTTCTTCAGCCGGCGGCTCGCCGCGCCGTGACGACCCGTTCCCGAATCCGGTTTCCGAATCCAACTAAGGAGTAGTGAGATGCTCAGTCAGAGATCCCTGTTTCGCAAGCCGCCGGTCCTGGCCGGCATTTCGCTGGCCGTGGCCGCGGCGGTAGCCGCTATTGCCGGCCTTGCCGGCACCGAGACCAGGGCCGCGCCGTCGTCGGCGCCGCCGCCGACCGAGGTCCAGGTGCAGTCGGTGGCGCCGGAGAACGTGCGCGTCTGGTCGAGCTTCTCGGGGCGGCTCAAGGCCGTGGACGAGGCGCTGGTGCGGCCGGAGGTGAGCGGGCGGATCGTCGAGGTCCGCATCAAGGACGGCCAGACCGTGCGCGCGGGCGACGTCATGTTCGTGATCGACCCGCGCACCTACGAGGCCGCGGTGGCCAGGGCCAAGGCGGACCTCGCCGCGGCGCGCACCCGCGCGGACTTCGCCGCGACGGAATACGAGCGGGCCCGCGGCCTGATCGGCTCCGAGGCCATCCCGCGCAGCCTGTACGACCAGCGCGGCAACGAGGACCGCGTCGGCCGCGCCGCCGTGCTCGCCGCCGAGGCGGCGCTGCGCCAGGCCAGCATCAACCTGGACTACGCCTACGTCAAGGCGCCCATCGCGGGCCGCGTCAGCCGCGCCGAGATCACGCTGGGCAACCTCGTGCAGGCCGGGCCCAACGCGCCGGTGCTCACGCGCATCGTCTCCGGCGACGGCATCTACGCCGATTTCGAGGTCGACGAGCAGAGCTACATCCGCAGCATCCGCGGCCAGGCCGACACGCACAGCAAGGAACAGAAGCTGCCGGTGGAGATGACGGTGCTGGGCGACGCCGGGCACACCTACCAGGGCACCATCTACACCTTCGACAACAGCATCGACGCGGCCAGCGGCACCATCCGCGCCCGCGCGAAGTTCGCCAACGCCGACGGCGCGCTGGTGCCGGGCATGTTCGTCTCGATGCGGCTGGCCAGCGGCAGCGACACCCGCGCGCTGCTGGTGCCCGACGTGGCGCTGGGCAGCGACCAGAGCAAGAAGTTCGTCTTCGTGGTCGGCCCCGACAACAAGGTCGCCTACCGCGAAGTCACGCTCGGCGCGGGCATAGACGGCCGGCACATCGTGCTGGCCGGCCTCAACCCCGGCGACCGCGTCGTCACCAAGGGGCTGCAGTTCATCCGCCCGGACGCGGTGGTCTCGCCCACCGAAGCCGCCGCGGCGCCGCCCAAACCCGTGACCACCGCCGCGGTCCACGCGGACCCGGCCAAGAAAACGGCGGACTGATGCGATGAACCTCTCCAAATTCTTCGTCGACCGCCCCAACTTCGCGGCGGTCATCTCGATCCTCATCTTCCTCGCCGGCCTGATCGCGATCCCGCGCCTGCCGATCTCCGAGTATCCCGAAGTGGTGCCACCCTCCGTGGTGGTGCGCGCGCAGTTCCCGGGCGCCAACCCCAAGGTCATCGCCGCCACCGTGGCCACGCCGCTGGAGGAGCAGATCAACGGCGTCGAGAACATGCTCTACATGTCCTCGCAGGCCGCCAGCGACGGCGTGCTGACGCTGACCGTCACCTTCAAGCTCGGCACCGACCCGGACCTCGCCACGCAGCTCGTGCAGAACCGCGTCAACGAAGCGCTGCCGCGCCTGCCGGACGTGACGCGCCAGCTCGGCGTGAGCACGGTCAAGAGCTCGCCCGACCTGACGATGGTGGTCCACCTGGTCTCGCCGAACGACCAGTACGACATGCTGTACCTGCGCAACTACGCGCTCATCAACGTCAAGGACGAGCTGTCTAAGATCACCGGCATCGGGCAGATCAACATGTTCGGCTCGGGCAACTACGCCATGCGGGTCTGGCTCAACCCGCAGAAGATCGCCCAGCGCAACATGAACCCCGACGAGGTGGTGGCCGCCATCCGCAAGCAGAACATCCAGGTCGCGGCCGGCGTGGTCGGCGGCGCGCCGTACAAGGACAACGTCGAGATCCAGCTGCCGGTCAACGTGCAGGGCCGGCTCACCGACGTGGACCAGTTCGAGAACATCATCATCAAGCGCGAGAACGGCGTCGTCACCTACCTGCGGGACGTGGCGCGCGTGGAGATCGGCGCGTCCGAGTACGCACTGCGCGCGCTGCTCGACAACAAGCAGGCGCTGGCGCTGATCATCTTCCAGTCGCCGGGCGCCAACGCCATCGAGATCTCGAACAACGTGCGCGCCAGGATGGCGGAGCTCAGCAAGCGCTTCCCCAAGGGCCTCGAGTACCGGATCGCCTACGACCCGACCACCTTCGTGCGCGACTCCATCGACGCCGTGATCCACACGCTGCTCGAAGCCATCCTGCTGGTGGTGCTGGTGGTGATCCTGTTCCTGCAGACCTGGCGCGCGGCCATCATTCCGCTGCTCGCGGTGCCGGTCTCGGTCATCGGCACGTTCGCGGTGATGCACGGCTTCGGCTTCTCGATCAACGCGCTGTCCCTGTTCGGGCTGGTGCTGGCCATCGGCATCGTGGTGGACGACGCCATCGTGGTGGTGGAGAACGTCGAGCGCAACATCGCCGGCGGTCTCCGGCCGCGGGAAGCCACCATCAAGGCCATGAAGGAAGTGACCGGCCCGATCATCGCCATCGCGCTGGTGCTGTGCGCGGTGTTCGTGCCGATCGCCTTCATCAGCGGGCTGACCGGCCAGTTCTACCGCCAGTTCGCGCTGACCATCGCCTTCTCGACGGTGATCTCGGCCTTCAACTCGCTGACGCTGTCGCCGGCGCTGGCGGCCCTGCTGCTGCGCTCGCACGACGCGCCCAAGGACGGCCTCACGCGCTTCATGGACCGCTGCCTGGGCGGCTTCTTCGCGCGCTTCAACCGGATCTTCCAGCGCGGCTCGGAGAACTACAGCAGCGGCGTGACCCGCGCGCTGCACCGCAAGCGCGGCTCGCTGCTGATCTACGCCGTGCTGCTCGGCGCCACCGTGTTCGGCTTCAGCCACGTGCCGACCGGCTTCGTGCCAATCCAGGACAAGGGCTACCTGGTCAACCTGATCCAGTTGCCCGACGGCGCCACGCTCGACCGCACCGAGGCCGTGGTGCGGCAGATGACGGACATCGCTTCCAAGGAGCCCGGCTACCGCAACGCCGTGCAGCAGCCGGGGCTGTCGCTCAACGGCTTCATCAACAGCCCGTCGGCGGCCACGGTGTTCTTCGGCGAGAAAAGCTTCGACGAGATGGGCAAGCTCGGCGTGAGCGGCCCGAGCCTGGCGCATAGCCTGCAGGCCAAGTTCGGCGCCATCAAGGATGCGTTCATCGCCGTCTTCCCGCCGCCGCCGGTGCAGGGGCTGGGCAACACGGGCGGCTTCAAGCTGCAGATCGAGGACCGCGGCGACGCCGGCTACGAGGCCCTGAGCAAGTCCGTGACCGCGGTGCTGGAGAAAGCGCGCAAGGCGCCCGAGCTGGCCGGGGTGTACACCACCTACAACGTCACCACGCCGCAGCTGTTCGCCGACGTGGACCGCACCAAGGCCGCGCAGCTCGGCGTCGACGTGGACGACGTCTTCAAGACCATGCAGATCTACCTGGGCTCGCTCTACGTGAACGACTTCAACAAGTTCGGCCGCACGTACCAGGTCATCGCGCAGGGCGACAAGGACTTCCGCTCCAGGCGCGACGACATCCTCGACCTCAAGGTGCGCAACTTCGAGGGCAAGATGGTGCCGCTCGGCGCGGTCGTCACCCTGAGCGACACCACCGGCCCGGACAGCGCGTCGCGCTACAACGGCTACCGCTCGGCGGACATCAACGGCGGCCCGGCGCCCGGCTACTCGACCGGACAGGCGCAGGCCGCCATCACGAAGATCCTGGACGACACGCTGTCCGGCGACATGGCGTTCGAATGGACCGAGCTGGCCTACCAGCAGATCCTCTCGGGCAACACCGCGCTGATCGTGTTCCCGATCTGCATCCTGCTGGTCTTCCTGGTGCTCACCGCGCAGTACGAGAGCGTGTTCCTGCCGCTGGCGATCATCCTGATCGTGCCGATGTGCCTGTTCTCCGCGATCACGGGCGTGTGGCTCACGGGCGGGGACAACAACCTGTTCACGCAGATCGGCTTCTTCGTGCTGATCGGGCTGGCGTGCAAGAACGCCATCCTGATCGGCGAGTTCGCCCGCGAGCTGGAGATACACGGCAAGTCCACCTACGAGGCGGCGATCGAGGCGGCGCACCTGCGCCTGCGCCCGATCCTGATGACCTCCATCGCGTTCATCGCGGGCGTGCTGCCGCTGGTGCTGTCGCACGGCGCCGGCGCGGAAATGCGGCATGCGATGGGCGTGGCGGTCTTCTTCGGGATGATCGGCGTGACGTTCTTCGGCCTCTTCCTGACTCCCATTTTCTACGTGCTGGCCCGCGGCCTGGAGAAGCGCCTCACGAAAACCGAAAAGGTACATCACCATGTTGAAGACTAATGTGATGGCGGCGCTCGCCGCCGCCGCGCTGCTGGCCGCCTCCCTGGCCGCGTGCACGAGCCCGGTCGGGCCGCAGCCGTCGGGCATCGACACAGCCGCGTCATGGAGCCGGCTCGAGGGCGGCAAGGACGGTGGCAAGGATGGCGCCAACGACGGCAAGGCCGCCGGCGCGGCGCTCCTGGTGGCGAGCGCCGACGCCGAGGTCGACCAGCAATGGTGGGGCCGCTTCCGCGACCCCACGCTCGACGCGCTGGTCCGCGAAGCGCTCGACCACAACAAGACGCTGAAGATTGCCAGGGCGCGCGTCGACGAAGCGCGCGCCGGGCGCTTGCTGGCGCAGTCCGCGCTGGCGCCGCAGATCAACGCCGAGGCCAGCAGCGAGCGCGGCAACCGCGGCTTCCTCACCAGCGACAAGGCCGTGACCATCAACCAGGTGGACATCGCCGCGACCTGGGAGCTCGACCTGTTCGGGCGCAACCAGGCGCGCGCCGCGCAGGCCGGCGCCATCCTGCAGTCAGCCGAGGCGAGCCGGCAGGCCGTGCGGGTGGCGCTGCTGGCCGAGGTGGCGCGCACCTACTTCGACCTGGGCAATTACGCGCGCCAGATCGAGCTGACGCGCAACAACCTCGCCACCCAGCGCAAGACGCTCAGCCTGATCCAGGCCCAGTTCCAGGGCGCGATGGCGAGCAACTTCGACGTGCAGCGCGCGGCGGCGCAGGTCTCCGCGACCGAAGCGCTGATCCCCGCGCTGCAGACCGGCTATGACCAGTCGGTCAACCGGCTGGCGAGCCTGCTCGGGCGCACGCCGGAATCGATGGGCGGGATGTTCGACGGCGCCGCCGCGGCGCGCGCGACCGTACCGCCGCTCGACAACGGCATCCTGGTCTCGGCCCCCGCCAGGGTGCTGGCCGAGCGCCCCGACGTGCGCGTGGCCGAGCGCAGCTTCGCCGCCAGCATCTCCGGGCGGAAGGCGGCGGTCGCCGAGCTGTTCCCCAACATCTCGCTGACCGCGCTGTTCGGTGCGCAGAACGCCACGCCGTTCTCGTCCACGCCCTGGGGCATCGGCGCGGGCCTGGTCCAGCCGATCCTGAACTTCGGCCGCATCTCGTCGCAGATCGACGCGGCCGACGCGCGCCAGCAGCAGGCCTTCCTCGGCTACCAGCAGACCGTGCTGGAGGCGCTCGAAGACATGGAGAACGCGCTGTCCGGCTACCTCAACGAGAACACGCGCAACGCCTCGCTCTCGGCCGGGGTGGCGCAGAACCGCAAGGCGGTCGAGCTGGCCAGGATGCAGTTCAGCCACGGCTACGTCGGCCTGCTCGACGTGCTGGTCGCCGAACGGGACCTGCTCGACGCCGAATCGAAGCAGGCCGCCTCGGATGCGAGCCTGCGCAAGGACCTCGTGCGCATCTTCGCGGCGGCGGGCGGCGGCTGGCGCGACCAATAGCGGCGCGCCGGCCGGCGCGAATCCCGGGCGCGGGGATGGATTGCCATCCCCGCGCTGGCATTGGCCGCCGCGCCCGGCGCCGGACCCAGTCCTCACACACCGGCCGATTCCGCCCTTCCCTCCGCCAGCCGGTCTGCTAATCTTTATTGCGGCGCAACGTCCGCCGTGTCCGGCTGAATACAGGAGGGAAAATGTTTCCGTGGATCTGGCTGTGGTCTCCCAACCTTCACTTCCCCTGGAGCGGCTCAGTCGCCCAGCGCATCGACCCCGACCTGCTGTTCAACGCCATTTCGCCATCCGCCGGCGACGCCGACATCGAACGGCGGGCCTTCCACATCGCCTCCTACGGGCGCCAGCTCGGCCTCATCACCGAAGTGCTGCTGCACGCGGTGGACCCCGCCGCCATCGACCCGCAGCGCGCCGCCGACTCGCTGGAGAGACTCAAGCGCATCCGCGACGAAATCGAATGGCTCAAGACCGACGACGGCACGCTGTCATCGGACGCGCTGCTCGGGCATCTGGCCCGGCTCAGGACGGAGAACCCGGCTGAATTCACGCGGGTGTTGAGGATTGCGAACGGGTGAGTGTCGGGGCGGCCGGTGCGGCAGGCGTGCCGGCGAGGAGAAGGAGACCCGGCGATGCCGCCGGGATCGACGGCCGGGCTCTCAGCACCCGGGTTCGTCGCCGAGGCCATATGTGCAGGCGAATGGGTCATGCCATTTGTTTCTCTTGTACAGAAGATGTACTCCGCCGCCGCCCGCCCACTCGAGTCCCGCCGAACCACTCGAATAGAGGATCCACTCGCCGCCAAAGCCATCGGCAAATTCGACTGTCCCGGTTGCGTAGCAAGGCGAGTAGCGGTCGTGATTCAACACAAAGCCTGGCACCGGATATGCCTTGGAGAAATAGGCCCTGACCTGGGCAGGCGTGGGCTTGAACCGCCCGCATTCCCTGATGAGCATTGGATCTTCGCCATCCTTTGTCCCCTGTACCATGCCGGTCTGATTGATGACGACCGACCGGACATTTCTTGCATGGCTATCGAAAGAAACCACGCACAGAAAAGCCGCCAGCACTGCCGCGAGTCTGCCGCTGCCGAATTGACCCTTTACCATTTTGCCGTCCTTGCTTCGGTCTCATTCTTGTAGGAAACTTCTGGATGCAAGTACACCTCGTGCATGCTTACGTCCAAGGTTTCCGCCAGTTCGGAGACAAGCCATTTCAGTGAAATACGCTGCGAATCGGTGACGTCATCGTAGATCTCCCTTCCAACCGGCCCTCTGTGGTTGCCGACCAGTTCGATGCCGATGGCATCGTCGTTGGAGGGAAATCGTCGTGGCCATTCCTTTTTCCCCTCATGCTTGTGAAGGGCGCGCACCCCACGCTTTGCGGCGGCAGCCGAAATCTCGACCGGACTGCATTTTCTTGTCTCCAGGCACCGCGAGCGCAATAGTCCGACATGGGCGGTGGCCCTGAGCAAAGAGGCCGTCTGATAGATCGTGCCATCCAGATCGATGAGGAAATGCGCACCATTGGCGCTTTTGTTCCCATAGCTGTTGAAGGTACTCTTCGCGGTCGGCGCGCCGGTCTGATGCACCACAATCCCATTCACCTTGTGCATCGGTCCGCGCTCGATCGCGGGATGGATGGCCAGCTTGACGCGCTCCGCGTCGACATGGCCTTGCTTCGAAATGAACAGCATGGCATTCCCTCCCGTGGTCAGATGGCCTTGTTGGCCTTGATGTCGTATCCCGCGCCCACCGTCCCGGCGCTGCCGCCCTGCGCGTTCTGCAGCACGTAGTCGTGCCGCACGCGGGCGAAGGACAGCCGGACCTCCTCGCGCGGCATGGCCATGTTGTGGTTGCCGGCCACGGCGACCCGCGTGACCAGCACGTCCTCCATCGTGATCTTCAGGTATTCGTGCGGCGTGCCGCCGGCCTTGCGCATGACCAGCACCGCGGTGTCGATATGTCTGCCGGCCAGGCAATACTGCACGAGGGCGGGCGTCGCCCGGTCGACGTAGTGCTCGAAGGCGAGGTCATCCACGCTGCATTTGCCGGCGCCGCCGCCGCTGCCTTCGTGCATGCTGGCCGGCTGGCTGACCGACCAGTCCCATGTCAGCACCTCGATCTCGTTCGGGTGGCGGGCATCGGCGGATTCGCCGTCGATGCCCGCCAGCTTCAGGAAAATGTCCTGGGACATGGTTGCTCCTTTCTTGCCTGCGGGTTGAGATACGGATGCCTGCCGGCGCTGCGCCAACCGGCAAAGCACGGTATCAGCGCAGGCCGCGCGCGGATATTGGACGGGTATGAAATGCCTTTCCGCGACTGCGGCCGCCCGCCCGGCGGCACGGGCGAAGCCGTCCCGGCTGGCGCGGCATGGCCCGGAACGGGCCGCCAATGCCCATCCGGTTGGGGAAATGAAAGCGCTTTCCGATAGAATCCTGCCTTTCCGATTGCTGCAACGCGAACCGGCGGCACAACGCGCGGAATTCACGGGAATCGAGGAACATGGAAACAGCGGCTTTCAGCCTGCCACGTTGGCGCTCTACGGCCTGGTTATGCGACCCGGGCGCGAACGTTCCTGAAGACATCCGCATCAAGCTGATCGGCAGCCTGTTCGGCACCCTGCCCATCTTCGCCGGCGGCGTGCTCAACACCGTCGCCGTGGCGATAGCCATCGCCTGGCGCGACCCCAGCCCGGCCTTCGTGGCCTGGGTCATCATCGAGATCCTGCTGTGCGGCACGCGGCTGGGCGTCCTGACGGCGGCGCACCGCGCGGCGACGGCGGGCCGCTCCACC
>NZ_AQPL01000019.1:0-16114 GCF_000395345.1 Cupriavidus sp. WS
GGCGGGCCGCTCCACCTTCACCGACGTCTACATCCTGCTCGCGGTGCTGTGGGGCGCGAGCGTGGGCTACGGCACCTTCATCAGCATCCTCAGCGGCGACTGGGTGGCGGCAACCATGTCCTGCCTGTCCGCCGCCGCGATGGTGGGCGGCATCTGCTTCCGCAATTTCGGCGCGCCGCGGCTGGTGGCGATCATGATCCTGCTGTCGCTCGGCCCGTGCTGCATCGCCGCGGTGCTTTCCGGCGAGGCCGTGATGCGCCTGACCCTCGTGCAGATCCCGTTCTACCTGGTCGCCATGAGCATCGCGGCCTTCCACCTGAACAAGCTGCTGGTCACCACCATGAAGGCGGAGCGGGAAAACGACCACCGCGCCCGCCACGACGCCCTCACCGGCCTGCCGAACCGCGCGGGGCTGGTCCACGCCTCCGCGCATCTGTACAAGGCGGACCAGATCGGCGAAGGCAAGACGGCGGTGCTGTACATGGACCTCGACGGCTTCAAGCCGGTCAACGACCAGCACGGCCACGAGGCCGGCGACCAGTTGCTGGTCACGATCGGCAAGCGGCTCGATGCGCTCAAGGGCCCGGACGACATGGTGTTCCGCATCGGCGGCGACGAATTCGTGGTCATCGTGCGCGCCGGCGACCAGGCCGAGATCGCCAGCTTCGCCGACCGGCTGGTCAGCGAAGTGCCGGTGCCGTTCACGCTGGAGCCCGACGTCAGCGTGGAGATCGGCGCGAGCGTCGGGGTCGCGCTGATACCGGAGCACGGCGCTGACGTGATGGCCGCGCTGACCGCGGCGGACAAGGCCCTGACGCTGGCCAAGCTCGGCGGCAAGGCGCAGTGGACGCTGGCGACCTAGCGTCATGGCGTCACGGCGCCTTCCCGGAAACCTGCCGCGCCGCCGCTCCCCGCCGCCACCCCCGCACCTCCACCCACTGCCAGGACAGCAGCGCCGGCACGCCGAACAGCACTTCCCGCGCGCGCCTGACCAGCGCCAGCGACAGCGCGACCTGCGCATCGACCCCGAGCAGGTTGCCCAGCAGCACCATCACCGCCTCCTGCACGCCCAGGCCCGCCGGCACGAAGAAGGCCACCTGGCGCGCCGCCTGGGTCAGCGATTCGATGGCGACGGCCTGCCAGAACGGCAGCGGATGGCCGAGCAGCCATAACGCGCACCAGGTTTCCAGCGCGCCGGCGGCGAAGCCGGCAAGCTGCCAGGCCAGCGCCGCCGCCAGTCTGCCGTGGCGCCGGTTGAGGGCGCGGATGGCGGCGTCGAGGCGGGCGCCGTCGAGCATGGCCACGAGGCGGTGATCGGCGCCGAGCAGGCGCCCGGCCGCGCTCTCCAGCCGCGCGAAGATGCCGCCGTAGCGCAGCGAGAGCGCGAACAGCACCGGCACCGGGAGCGACAGCGCCAGCCCGAGCGCCACCACCCAGGCCTGGGCGCCGTCGTGCAGGGCGGCCACCAGCAGCAGCGCGCCGAGGACGCAGAACAGGTACTGGGCGAACAGCGTGACCATGACTTCGACCACGATGCTGGCGGTCACGGCGGTGGTGTCGCGGATGCGCAGGCGGGCCAGGCGGATGCCCGCCAGCTCGCCGCCCACGCTGGCGACCGGCAGCAGGCGGCTGACGGCTTCGCGCACGGCGGCGACCCACCACAGGAAGCCCAGCCCGGCCCGCCCGTCCGGGTCCGCCGCGGCCAGCAGTACGCGCCAGCCCCGCGCGTCCAGCAGCAGCGGCAGCGCGTGCAGCGGCACCAGCAGCAGCAGCGGCCAGCCGGCCCGGGCGACGATGCCGGCCACGTCGCCGGCGCCCTCGTGGATCACCAGGGCGATCAGCGCCAGCAGGCCGAGCAGCCCCGCGAGACAGGCCAGGCGCTTCATGCGGCGGTCATGCCGGCTCCCGGCGCGCCGCCGGGCGGCGGATCGGGGAGATCGAGGGGATCGGGGGGATCGGGGAAGAGGTCGCTGAAACCGCCGCGGCGCGGCACCGCGTGGTCCAGCGCGGCGCGCACGCGCGGCGACAGCAGCGCGGCCAGCTCGTCGGCATGGCGATAGCCGTGCATGGCGGGCGCGATCTCGGCGCCGGACACCACGCCCGGATGGAAGTAGATCTCGCCCACGCCGGCCGGCAGGCGGGCCAATGCGCGCAGCAGCGCGCGCTCGTCCATCGCGCCGCTGTCGGCGATGCCGATCACGTAGTCGTTGTGGGCCACGCCGGCCGCGTCCAGCCGGCGCCGCGCCAGCGCCAGCCAGGGCCGCAGCAGCCGCGGCGCGCGCGCCTCGCCCGGCAGGCGCACGGCGCGCAGGCCGAACTCGCGGCCGATCCGCAGCACCAGCCCCAGCACGGTGGGATGCAGGTGGAAATGCTTGTGGGCATTGACGTGGTCCAGCGCCAGCCCGGTCGCCGCGAACGCGGCGAACTGCGCGCGGATCTCGGCGGCCAGCTGGCGCCGCACGTGAGGCAGGAAGAAAAAGCGCGCGCCGTCGCGCGCCATCGCCGAGCCGAAGCGGCCCTGCGCGTCCACCAGCGCCGGGATGCGGGCCGGCGGCAGCACCGCGGGCCCGTCGGCCAGCACCAGGTGCAGGCCCACCCGCAGGCCGGGCAGGCGCCGCGCGCGCGCCACCGCGTCGGCCGCGGCGCCGGCCCCCACCATCAGGCTGGCGGCGTTGAGCACGCCGTCGCGGCAGGCGCGTTCCACCGCCTCGTTGACCGCCGGGTGCAGGCCGAAGTCGTCGGCGGTGAGGATCAGGGCGCGCCGCGCTGCGGCTGCGGTTTCCACGGTTGCCTTGCCCACGGCCGTCGTCACGCCTCGTGCGAGCGCAGGAAGCGGAAGAACTCCACGCCTTCGCGCAGCCGCCGCTTCATCATTTCGCGGCTGCCGAGCATCTCGCGCACGATCTCCCAGATCTTGGCCGGGCGGAAGTAGAAGCGCTTGTAGAAGGTTTCCACGCCGTGGTAGATCTCCTCGCGCGACAGGTGCGGGTAGCTGATCGCGGCCAGCTGGATGCCCTGGTCGTTGACCAGGTTGATGACCTTGTTCTCGGCCAGCCAGCCGTTGTCCACCGCCTGGCGGTACAGCGCGGTGCCCGGATACGGCGCCGCCAGCGACACCTGGATGGTGTGGGGGTTGATGTCCTTGGCGTAGGCGATGGTCTTCTCGATGGTCTCGCGCGTCTCGCCCGGCAGGCCCAGGATGAAGGTGCCGTGGATGGTGATGCCGAGCTTGCGGCAATCCTCGGTGAAGCGGCGCGCGATGTCCGTGCGCAGGCCCTTCTTGATGTTCAGCAGGATCTGGTCGTCGCCGGACTCGTAGCCCACCAGCAGCAGGCGCAGGCCGTTTTCCTTCATGATCTTGAGCGTGCTGTAGGGCACGTTGGCCTTGGCGTTGCACGACCACGTCACGCCGAGCTCGCCCAGCCCGCGGGCGATCTCCTCCACGCGCGGCTTGAAGTCGGTGAAGGTGTCGTCGTCGAACATGATCTCCCTGACCTCGGGCATGTTCTCCTTGATCCATTTCACCTCGGCGATCACGCTCTGCGCCGAGCGCGTGCGGTAGCGGTGCCCGCCCACGGTCTGCGGCCACAGGCAGAAGGTGCATTTCGAGCGGCAGCCCCGGCCGGTGTAGATCGACACGTAGGGGTGCTTCAGGTAGCCGATGAAGTAGTTCTCGACCTTGAGGTCCCGCTTGTAAATGGGGGCCACGAACGGCAGCTCGTCCATGTTCTCGATCATCGGGCGCGGGCCGTTGTGCCCGAACGAGCCGTCGGGCAGCCGGTAGCTCAGGCCGGCGATGTCCTCGAGCGGCAGGCCCGCGGCCACGTCGCGGCAGGTGTAGTCGAATTCCTCGCGGCACACGAAGTCGATGGCCGCGCTGGCGCCCAGCGTGCCGCCGGGATCGACCGCCGGCTTGGCGCCGACCATGCCGATCATCACGTCGGGCTTGCGTTGCTTCAGCGCCTCGGCGAACTTCGCGTCGGTCGGGAAGGACGGCGTGCTGGTGTGGATGATGACGAGCTCGTAGCCGGCGGCGATCTCCAGCACCTGCGCCACGCCGAGGCCGTCGGCCGGCGCGTCCAGCACGCGGCTGCCGGGCACCAGCGCGGCGGGCTGGGCCAGCCAGGTGGGATACCAGAACGACTTGATCTCGCGCTTGGCCTGGTAGCGCGAGCCCGCGCCGCCGTCGAAGCCGTCGAAAGAGGGAGCCTGCAGGAAGAGGGTTCTCATAGCGGTCTCTGATGGGTCATCCGGTTCATTTGCCATCGACGGACAGGACGGACGACGAAGCGCCATGCTCGCCATTGTCCGTGCCCGCGGGCCGTGGGGAAAGGGGGTACGCGCCTGGCGCGGCGCCGCCGCCGGCCGGCGCGGCGGGCGCGTGCCGGTCGCGGATCGACAGCATCTGCCCGCGCCAGCGCACCTGGTCGCCGAACAGCGCGGCGACCCACTCGGCCAGCAGCAGCACGTCGCGCAGCGGCGCCCGCAGGGCCGCGCCGAGACTGCCCGCCAGCAGGCTGCGCGCGCCTATCCCGGCCAGCGCGACGGCCAGCACCGGCGGCTGCGGCGCCAGCCATGCCGCCAGCGCCAGCATCGGCCAGGTAAACGTGATGAAAATGAAGGCGAAGCCGGACGGGTTGATCGAGCGGATGGTGCGCAGCCAGCGCAACTCGTGGCTCCACAGCGCCGCCAGATGCGTCTCCGTCACGTCGGTGCTGACTTCCACTTCCGACAGCACCGTGCGCAGCCCCCGCTGGCGGGTCAGCTCGCCAAGCCAGAAATCGTCGGCGAGGCGGTCGGACAGCGCGGCGAAGCCGCCGACGGCGTCGAGCACCTCGCGCCGCAGCGCAATCGTGGCGCCGAAGGAAAAGCGCCGCGAGCCGCAGGCGTGGGCCACGCGCGCGGAGGGCGCGAACCAGTCGTCGATGAACTGCGCGCCGAGGGCCGGCCACAGCCCGCCCACCGGGCGGCCGCGGTACAGGCAGGTCACCACGCCCACGGCGGGATCGGCCAGCGGCGCGGTGACGCGCGCGAGGTAGTCCGGGTCCGCCGCGATGTCGCTGTCGGCCACCACCAGCCAGGGGTGGCGCGCCCGCGGCAGCAGGTTGATCAGGTTGCTGACCTTCAGGTTGCTGCCGTGCACGAGCGGGCACACCACGAGGGCGATGTCGCACGCCGGGAACTCCGCCCGCAGGCGCTCGACCACGGCGATGGCGGGGTCGCTGGCGGCGCGCACGCCGAATACCAGCTGGAACGCCGGATGCCGCTGCCGGCACAGGCCGGCGAGGTTGTCATAGAGATTGGGATCGGCGCCGCACAGTGGCTTGAGCACGCTGACCGGCTTCGGGCCGGCATCTGCCGGCGCCGCGCAAGACCTGTGCCGCGCCGGAGCCCGCCAGGTGGCGGCGGCGGCGGCGCCCGCATAGGCGGTGGCCAGGCACGCCAGCGCGGTGCCGGCCGGTGCCAAATGGGAAAAAACCTGCATGGAAGACTCCCGATCCAGGCATCGCCCGCTGCCTCGGCGGGCGCGGTGCGGTGAAGGCGCTGCGCTGTGGGTGCGCGCGCTTGGCCGCCAGTGTAGGAATGGTTTCCTTAAGGAAAAATTAAACCGATGAAATTCGATGGCCGATGCGGGCAATCGCGCTGTGGAGCGGATGCGAACCGGCCCGCCGCGGCAAGCGGCCCGCGGAAACCGGCGTGGCGCTTGCCGCACAACAGCCGCTCCGACACCGGCTGCGCGCCAGCCAGCCCCGGCCCCGGCGCCGCCGGCTGGCCGCAACGTGCCGCATCAGCCATTGCGAAGCGCGCCAACAGATGGCAAACTCGCAACTCTGTTGCAATAACCGGTTTGTTTTCCGGAAAACCGGCCGCCCGCCCTCCCTGCAGTCATCCGTGTTTCGACGCTCGCTCGCCCTCCTGCTGGTCGTGGCCCTGCTCTTCGGGCAGGCGGGCAACTACGTCCATGCGCTGTCCCACCTGCACGCGCAACTGCAAAGCAGCGCGTGCGTGGCGGCGGACGATGCCGGGCAGTGCGAGCCCGACCAGGATGTCTGCCTGCAGTGCCTGGCCTTCGCGGCGCTGGCGGTGGCGATGCCGGCGCTGGCGTCGTGGCTGCTCATCGCCTGCTCGCGCCGCTGGCACTATCCCCTGCCCGCCGAGCGCCACCTCGCGCCCGTATTCTCGCCGCGGCCCCGCAGCCGCGGCCCGCCTCTGACCCGCTTGTCGTTCACGTAGTGCATTGGCGCGGGCAAGGAGTCCCCGCGCGACACTCCCATATCGTCAGAGGCATTGCCATGTCAGTTTTCCAGCTTCGAGCCATTGCGGCCGGCGCCGCGTCGGCGCTCGCCGTCTCGGCGCACGCACAGTCGGCGCCAGCCGACGTCCCTTCCACGCCGCCCGCCGCGCGGCAAGCCCAGGCGCAGGCCGCCACCCCGGCCACCCCCGCCACCCCGGCCGCCAGCGACAAGTCGCTCAACGCGGTCGTCGTCACCAGCAAGCGCCTGGACGAGGCGCGCAACGCCCTGTCGCCGGAGACCGGCAGCTCGGTCTACCGCTTCGACAGCGAGGACATCGACGCGCTGCCCCAGGGCGACAACACGCCGCTGAACCAGGTCCTGCTGCAGGCGCCCGGCGTGGTGCAGGATTCCTTCGGCCAGCTGCACGTGCGCGGCGACCACGCCAACCTGCAGTACCGCATCAACGGCGTCACCATCCCCGAGCCGATCAGCGGCTTCGGCCAGATGCTGGACACGCGCTTCGCCGACGAGATCAAGCTGGTGACTGGCGCGCTGCCGGCGCAATACGGCTTCCGCACGGCCGGCATCGTGGACATCCGCACCAAGGGCGCGGCCACCGACGACGAGGGCCAGCCGCGTGCCTTCGGCGGCGAGATCGGCACCGTGATCGGCAGCCACGCCGACCATGAGGCCAACGGCTACATCCAGGGCGCGAAAGGCCCGTGGAGCTACTTCCTGAGCGGCTCGTTCAGCGAGAACAACCTCGGCATCGAGAACCCGACCGGCGGCAGCAACGCGATCCACGACCACACCGACCAGGGCAAGGCCTTCGGCATGCTGTCGTACCTGGTCAACCCGGACAGCCGCATTAGCTTCATGTTCGGCAGCGCCGACAACCGCTTCCAGATCCCGAACCGGCCCGGCCTGTCGCCCTCGTTCTCCATCGACGGCGTGGTCCCGCCGGCCTCGGACGCGCTCAACGCCAACCAGCGCGAGAAGACCGACTTCCAGATCCTCTCGTTCCAGAACAAGGTCTCGTCCGCGCTCGACTACCAGGTCTCGCTGTTCCACCGCACCAGCCGGGTGGACTACAACCCGGACCCGATCGGCGACCTGGCCTACAACGGCGTGGCCGCCGACATCACCCGCAGGAACGAGGCCTACGGCGTGCAGGCCGACGGCAGCTACATCCTCAACCCGGCGCACACGCTGCGCGCGGGGCTGTTCCTGCAGCGCGAGCGGTTCGGCGTGGACAACAGCTCCACCGTGCTGCCGGCCGACGCGGACGGCAACCAGACCAGCGGCGTGCCGCTGTCCATCGTCGACAACTCCAGCAACACGGGCACCACGCTGGGCTTCTACCTGCAGGACGAATGGAAGGCCACCGACAAGCTCACGATCAACTACGGCGCGCGCTACGACCACGTCAACACGGTGGTCAGCGAGCAGCAGCTCAGCCCGCGCCTGGGCCTGACCTACGAGCTCACCAACGCGACCCGGCTGCACGCCGGCTACGCGCGCTATTTCACGCCGCCGGCGACCGAGAAGATCGACACCACCTCGGTGGACAGGTTCACGGGCACCACCAACGCGCTGCCGTCGGACGCCAACACGGCGGTGCGCTCGGAGCGCTCGGACTACTTCGACCTGGGCATCTCGCACCAGGCCACGCGCAACCTGACGCTGGGCCTGGACGCCTACTACCGCAAGGTGCGCCACCTGCAGGACGAAGGCCAGTTCGGCAACGCGCTGATCTTCTCCTCGTTCAACTATGACGAAGGCAAGATCTACGGGCTGGAAGGCACCGCCAATTACCGGCAGGGGAATTTCGGCGCCTACGCCAACGTGAGCCTGTCGCACGCGGTGGCCAAGGGCATCGAGACCGGCCAGTTCAACTTCGAGGCCGACGAGCTGGCCTTCATCGCCAGCAACTGGGTGCACCTGGACCACGACCAGACCGTGGCCGGCTCGTTCGGCACCTCCTACCTGTGGCGCGGCACGCTGCTCACCGCCGATGCGCTGTTCGGCAGCGGCCTGCGCAACGGCTTCGCCAATACCGGCCACCTGCCGCCGTACCTGCAGGTCAACGTCGGCGCGGCGCATACGTTCGATACGCCGGTCGCCGGCAAATTCAAGGTGCGCCTGACGGTGATCAACCTGTTCAACCACTCGTACGAGCTGCGCGACGGCACCGGCATCGGCGTGGGCGCGCCGCAGTACGCGCCGAGGCGCGCGTTCTACGTGGCGGTGTCCAAACCGTTCTAGCGGGGTGTGGAGGTTGTCTCCCTTCTCCCGCGCGCGGGAGAAGGGAGACAACCAGCGGCCAATCGATTTCGTCGGCAGCCCGGACAGGGCCGCCGCTCAGGCCGCGTCCGGCGGCGGCTCGGTCCCGCCCGGCGCGGCGTCCGCGGTCGGCCGCCACAGCAGCCGGCGCAGGATGCGCGCGCCCAGCAGGCCGAGCGGCACGGCGATGGCCCACAGGCCAAGCGGGGTTTCCAGCGCGTTGCCGTCCGGCGCCACCGCCGCATAGATCGTCGCGCCCGTGTTGAGCCCCATGTGCAGCACGATGCCGGGCCACAGCGAGCGCGTGCGGCAATAGAGCGCCGCGACGAACAGCCCCACCGCGAACGCGATCACGAACTGGTAGACGTTCAGGTGGGCCACGCCGAACACGAAGGCCGAGTAGACGGTCGCGTCGGCCTGGCCGTAGCGCTTGAGCATGCCGCGCAGCAGGATGCCGCGGAAGAACATCTCCTCGATGAACGGCGCGATGATGCAGACCAGCGCCCACGCGCCGATGCTGCCGTTCGCCATCTCGGACATCATCTGCGCCTCGCCGCGCGACATGGGCAACAGCGCGTTCACCGCCATCATGGCGAGGCTGTCGAGCAGCAGGATCAGCGGCACCATCAGCAGCAGCGGCGGCCCCAACACGCCCAGCGTCGCGCCCACGCTGGCCGGCCCTTCATGGAACAGGCGGCGGTAGGTCAGCCCGTTGACATGGAGCATGGCGCTGAACACCAGCCCGTAGCACACCACGCGCACCAGGCTGGCCGCGGCCATCGGCTGCATGCCGTGGCGCAGCAGGAACGGGCGCAGCAGCATGCTCACCATGACCTCCGCGAACCAGGCCACGAAGGTGAGCGCCAGCGCGCCCTGGAAGGTGATGGGTTGGGTCTTGTCCGGCCGGATCGGGTGCATGGCTCAGGGCGGTCTTGAAGGGAATCCTCGAAGGCAATCCACGAAAGGCGTCTCGCGGCGCGGTCATGCGGGGCGCCCTGCATGCGGCGTGGCGAGGTGGAGAAGTATCGCCGAATCCGCCGCGCGCCGGGGCGCCGCGTGGTGGGGGGCGCCTGTATCGACAAGCGCGCCGGCGCACGCGCGGGCCGTGCCGCGTTACGTAACACGTAACGGGAACGGCCGACACATGGGCCGCATGAAACGCCCTGCCACGACATCGCCGCCTGCCCGCAAAGCCAGGCCGCGCGCGGGTTTCCGGCAGACCGCGAGACGCGCGCGGCGGGCCCGGAAGACGCCGCCGGCGTCGGGCACAGCTATTGCGTGAACGCCTGGTCGAGAACGATAACCGGAGAGAGGTCGACCGTGCGTAATCAGCAATATCTGCTTGGTGTATTGGGTGCCCTGGTGCTGCTTGGCGGCTGCGCCAACGGGCACGACGGCAAGATGGGCGCCACCGGGCCCACGGGCGACCCGGGCGCGACCGGCGCCGCGGGCGCGGCCGGCACCCCTGGTCCGACCGGCGCCGCCGGCGCCAAGGGAGACAACGGCGCGACCGGCGCCACCGGACCGGCTGGCGGTGCGACCGGCGCCACGGGGGCGACCGGCCCGGCCGGGGCGACGGGGGCAACGGGGGCGACTGGCGCCAGCGGCGCGGACGGCGCCACAGGGCCCACCGGCGCGACTGGCGCGACTGGCGCCACGGGGGTGACAGGCGCGACCGGCGCGACCGGCGTGACGGGTGCAACGGGTGTAACGGGCGCGACCGGGGCGACCGGCCCCGCCGGCGCGACGGGTGCGACGGGTGCGACGGGTGCGACCGGCCCCACCGGGCCCACGGGCGCCACCGGCGCCGCCGGGGCATCGCTGCTCAATCAGGTCGGCAGTGCGGTCAGCAGCGTCGGCAATACCGTCGGCAGCCTGGGCACCGGCCCGCTGGCGGCGGTGACGGCGCCGGTGGGCTCCGTGGTCAGCCAGACCGGCGCGCTGGTCGGCAGCCTGTCGCCGCAGACGCTGGCCGATCCGGTCAACCAGGTCGTCGGCGGCGTGAGCAAGGCGATCGTCCCGCTGACCTCCACGCTGGTCAGCACCACGCAGACGCTGGGCGCGGCCACGGGGCTGGGTCCGGTGGCCAACAACCTGCTCGGCACCGTCGGCGGCGGCGTGGCCTCGCTCGGCACGGCGCTGACCAATACCAACGCGCCCATCGTGACCAACGTGGGCGGCATCGTGAATACCGCCGGCACCGCGGTGGCGTCGCTGGGCGGCCTGCTCAACCCGCCGTCCGGCACGCCGGGCGGCAGCCCGCTCGACCCGATCACCAGCCTGCTGGGCAACCTGACCGGCGGCCTCCAGGGCAGCCTGCCGCCGCTGCCGGGCAGCGGCGGCACCGGCGGCGCGGCGGGCCTGCTGGCGCCGGTCACGACCCTGCTCAACAACACGGTCGGCGGCCTGACCGGCGCCGTGGGCGGTGGCGGGAGCGGCGGCGGTCCGCTGGCGGGCGTGCTGACGCCCGTCACCAGCGTGGTGTCCGGCGTGACCGGCGCCGTGGGCGGCGCGGCGGGCGGCAACAACCCGCTGTCCGGCGTGCTGGCCCCCGTCACCAGCCTGGTCTCCGGCCTGACCGGCGCGGCGGGCGGCGCCGCGGGTGGCACCGCGGGCAGCAATAACGCCCCGGCCGGCGGCCTGCTCGGCGGACTGGTCAACAACAAGCGATAAGCAGAAGACGGCAAGAGACCACAGGGAGCCGCCCGTAACACTTGTGGTCTCCCCTCTTCCGCGCGCGGGAGAGGGATCGGGGAAAAGGGCAGGCGCCACCGCGAAGCCGGCGCCGCCCTCCTCGACAAGCGCCAACGCTGTCTCTTCCGCGGCACCAGCCTGCCGCCCCCCGGCGCCGCGTTCGCGGCGCCGTTCTTTCTCCTCCCGCCGCGCAAACCCGCATGCCGGCGCCGGCCGCAAGCCCGCCGACCCGGTTTCCGATCTTGCAGTAGGATGGCGCATCGCGAAACGGGCGCCGGCTCCGCGGCCGCCGCTCGCCGCGCCCAGCCAACCAGGAGACCCCGCATGCCAGCCGACATCCCACGCACCGCCCTCCAGCTCCGCTCGCTGATCAAGGCCAGCGGCGAACTCGAACTGTCCCTCGCCAGCGTCGACGTGCCCGCGCCGGGTCCCGACGAAGTACTGGTCCGCATCGAGGCCTCGCCGCTCAATCCGTCGGACCTCGGCCTGCTGTTCGGCGCGGCCGACATGAGCACGGCGAAGGCCGGCGGCACGCAGGAGCGGCCAGTGGTGAGCGCGCGCGTGCCCGAAGGCGCGATGAAGAGCATGGCCGGCCGGCTCGACGACGCCATGCCGGTCGGCAACGAAGGCGCGGGCGTGGTGGTGGCGGCCGGCGCGTCGGCCGCGGCGCAGGCGCTGCTCGGCAAGACGGTGGCGGTGCTGGGCGGCGCGATGTACGCGCAGTACCGCTGCGTGCCGGTGGCGCAGAGCCTGGCGCTGCCGCCGGACGCCACGCCCGCGGACGGCGCCTCGTCGTTCATCAATCCGCTGACCGCGCTCGGCATGACCGAGACCATGCGGCGCGAGGGACACAAGGCGCTGGTGCATACCGCCGCCGCGTCCAACCTGGGCCAGATGCTCAACAAGATCTGCCAGAAGGACGGCATCGGCCTGGTGAACATCGTGCGCCGGCAGGAACAGGCGGACCTGCTCAGGTCGCTCGGCGCGGCCCATGTGTGCGACATGTCGTCGCCGACCTTCACGCAGGACCTGACCGAGGCGATCGCCGCCACCGGCGCGACCATCGCCTTCGACGCCACCGGCGGCGGCAAGCTGGCCGGGCAGATCCTGGGCGCGATGGAAGCGGCCTTGAGCAGGAACGCGCGCGCCTACAGCCGCTATGGCTCGTCGACGCACAAGCAGGTCTACCTCTACGGCAGCCTGGACCCCAGCCCGACCGAGTTCGTCCGCAATTTCGGCATGGCGTGGAGCATGGGCGGCTGGCTGGTGTTCCCGTTCCTGCAGAAGATCGGCCCGGAAGCGGCGAACGCGCTCAAGGCGCGCGTGGTGGCGGAACTGAAGACGACCTTCGCCAGCCACTACGCGCGCGAAATCTCGCTGGCCGAGGTGCTCGACCTGAAGCAGATCGCGGTCTACAACAAGCGCGCCACCGGGGAGAAATTCCTGGTCAATCCGAACAAGGGGCTGGCGTAGGCCGGCGGCCAGAGGCTGCCGACCGGCGGTTTGCTCCCCTCTGCCGCGAAGTGGGAGAGGGGCCGGGGGAGAGGGCGGGGGCTGGCGAATGCAGCCGGACTGGACATCACCATTGGCTTCGTTTGTGGCCTCTGTGCTGGACCACACCGCTGGCCCCGCTTGATGTGGCTCCTAGTCAAACCGCCCCTCTCCCCGTGAGGGGAGAGGGAGAACACCTTGCTTGGGCTAGCGCTGACGGCGTGGGCGTATCTGACGGCTTCGTTCATTGCCCTGCGCGCCGAACCGCTCACTCGGTGAAGTCGGTGCTCACGGTGAGGTGTTCCCACTTGTCGATTTCCGCGTTCAGCTCCTTGAGCTTCTCGCGCACGAAGCCGAGCGCGTCGGTGCCCAGCAGCAGGTGCACCGGCGGGTCTTCGGCGGCCACCACCCGCAGGATGGCCTGCGCGGCCTTGGCGGGGTCGCCGGGCTGCTTGCCCGAGCGGGCCGCGCGCGCGGCGCGCTGCGGCGCGAGCATGGTGGCGTAGTCCTCGATCTCCGACGCGGTGCGCTGCATCGAGCGGCCGGCCCAGTCGGTGCGGAACGCGCCCGGCTCGATGGCCGTGACCTTGATGCCGAATCCGTTCACTTCCTTGGCCAGCGCTTCGTTGATGCCTTCGAGCGCGAACTTGCTGGCGTTGTAGATGCCGACGCCGGGGAAGGTCATCAGCCCGCCCATCGAGGTCACGTTCAGGACATGGCCGCGGCGGCGCTGGCGCATGTAGGGCAGCACCGCCTGCGCCACGCTCAGCGCGCCGAAGACGTTGACGTCGAACTGCGCGCGCACGTCGGCCGGCGGGGCTTCCTCGATGCTGCTTTCGTAGCCGTAGCCGGCGTTGTTGACCAGCACGTCGATGGGACCGGCCTCGCGCTCGACCTGCGCCACCACGCCGGGGATCGCCGCGTCGTCGCGCACGTCGAGGATGTAGCCGAAGGATTGGCCCTTGGCCAGCGCGGCGAACTCGGCGCGCTGCGCTTCGTTGCGCAGCGTGCCCGCGACCTTGTCGCCCTGCGCGATGACGGCTTGCGCCAGCGCACGTCCGAAACCGGTGCTCACGCCCGTAATGAACCAGGTTTTCATCACTTCTCCAGATGGTTTGCTTGAAATGCGGTTGCCTGCATGGAGCCGCCACCGCGGGCGGCTCCGGCACATCGGAGTATGGACGTTGCGAACCGTATCAAGAAGGAAGATAATCAAAAAGGACTTTGCAGGAAAATTGCACAATGAACCATGCTGATTTCCAGGCCTTGTCGGTTTTCGCCCGGGTGGCGCAGGAACAGAGCTTCAGCGCCGCCGCGCGCGCGCTGGGCATCCCGGTCACGTCGGTCAGCTACACGGTGCGCAAGATCGAGGAGCGCCTCGGCGCCCGCCTGCTCAACCGCACCACGCGCAGCGTCAGCCTGACCGAGGCCGGCGCCAAGTTTCTCACGCGCATCGCCCCGCTGCTGCAGGAACTGGAGCTGGCGATGCACGACGTGGCCGGCGCCTCCAGCCGCTCGATGGGCACCCTGCGCCTGAACGTGCCCCACTCCGCCATCCCGCGCGTGATCGAGCCGGTGCTGAAGGACTTCCTCACCGCCTACCCCGACATCAACGTCGACGTGATCGCGGACAACAGCCTGGTGGACATCGTCGGCCGCGGTTTCGACGCGGGCATCCGCTACGACAACGTGCTGGAGGAAGACATGGTGGTGGTGCCGCTGGTCACGCAGATGCGCTTCTGCGTGGTCGCCGCGCCGGCGTACCTGCAGTCCCGGCCGCGGCCGCGCCATCCGCGCGACCTGCTCGCGCACGAGTGCGTCAACTACCGCAGCGCCGACAACGGCGCGCTGTACCGCTGGGAGTTCGAGAAAGGCGACGAGAAGCTGCGCATGGCCGTGACCGGGCGCATCGCCACCAATGACAGCGGGCTGCTGCTGCAGTCCACGCTGGACGGCTTCGGCTTCGGCTACCTCCAGCACAGCATCGCCGAGCCGCACCTCCAGGCCGGGCGGCTGGTGAGCGTGCTGGACGGCTGGATCCCGCGCGCCGGGCTCTATCTCTATTACTACAACCGGACCGGCATGCCGAAGAAGCTGCGCGTCTTCATCGACTTCGCCAAGGCGGCGCTGGCCGGCAGCGTCGAGGGCTAGAGAGACTCACGGGACTCACGGGAAACTGCCGAACACGTCGTTGAGCTGCCGCGACGGCAGCGCCTTGCCCAGCCCGTCGAACGAACCCGCCTTGAGCTGCTCGGCGGCGGCCAGCATGCCGGCCCAGGCCGCGCGCGCGAGGCCGCCGCCCACGCTGATGCGCCGCACGCCGAGGCCGGCCAGCTCGGCCACGCTCATGCCGGGCCGCATCATCAGCACATTGAGCGGCCGGGGCGCGACGGCGCGCACCATCGCCTCGATGTCGGCCCTGGCCACCACGCCCGGCGCGTAGAGGCAGTCCGCGCCGGCTTCGGCGAAGGCGACCAGCCTGTCGATGGCAGGCGCCAGCGCGGCGGAATCGGCCAGCATGCCTTCGGTGCGGGCGACCAGCAGCACGTCCTCGCCCGAAGCGTCGATGGCCGCGCGCGCGGCGCGGATGCGCTCGATCGCGAGCGCCTTGTCGTACAGCGCGCCGCTGCGCGCATCGAGATCCTCGATGGACAGGCCGGCCACGCCGGTCTCGATGGCCAGGCGCACATTGCCCGCCACGCCTTCCGGCGCGTGCGCGAAGCCGGATTCGAAATCGGCGTTGACGGGCAGGTCCACGCCCGCGCACAGCGCGCCCAGGTGGCGCAGCACGTCGTCGCGGCCGACCGCGTTGTCGGCGCGGCCCAGCGACCACGCCAGGCCCGAACTGGTCGAGGCCAGCGCGGCAAAGCCCAGGTGCTGCAGCATGCGCGCGCTGCCCACGTCCCACGGATTGGGCAGCACGAAGCAGCCCTGCTGGTGCAGGGCGCGGAAGGCGGCGCGCTTCTCGGCGGCGGGACGGGTCATGGCGATCTCCTGTTCTTCGCGGTGCATGGGGGAATGCGCTCGGGCCGGCGTCATCCGCGGCGGGCGCCGAGCGCAGATCATACCGCCGCTGCCCGCGACGCGCGGGCCGCCCGCCCGTTCAGGCCGCGTCTCCGCCCGCCTGCCAGACCACCTACCAGACCGCCTCCTCCGGGCTCTCGAACGCGCGCACGATCTCGTCGATCATCGCCCGCACGCGCGCCGTGTGGCGCAGGTCCTGGTGCGTGACGAGCCAGACCTCGTAATGCTGGGCGCGCGTGCTGCCGGGCCACACGCGCACCAGCCCGTCGCGCTCGCCCAGGTGGACCGGCACTTCGCCGATGGCGATGCCGGCCTTGATGGCGTTGCGCAGCATCAGGCTCGAATACATGCCGGCCACGATGCGCCCGCCGTGGATCGGCTCCCCC